>JANLUE010001181.1:0-14515 GCA_031363325.1 Gemmataceae bacterium | reverse complement strand
ATTTCCGCTTCCAGTCGGCGGATCAAGACGATATCCAGTCGCATCGGCAGCTCGCCGACGGAAACCTCTTCGCGGACTTCACACGAGTCCCTCAGCGCCCATTCGAGCAAACGCGTCAACAACGGATGCCACCACGTCCGACGCTTGCCGGGTGGGTAGACCGGATCGCTCGTGGTGTCCTTCTCCATTCGATTATTCTACCCGCGAACCAGATCCGGAAGCAAGGAACCTATTCCGATGCGATCCCACGCCACATCATGCCGTCCAGCTCGAAGGTCGTCACCTACTCTCCCGAGTCGAAGGTCGACGGATAGGTAAAAAGTCGCAGCCCCAATCGATGTCGCTGAAGCAATTCAATTGCCGCCGAGTCGAGAACCGTGGTCGTTGTGTAGGTCGAATGGTGGAGGCGGATGTCACACGTTCGCGGCGCGTCGCCGATTTCGTCGAGCGTCGCCATCAACTTCGCCACACCTTCAACCTTGCTCAGATCGAGGGGGACAACCTTGGCGTCGAAGTCCAGTTCGCTGACTTCATCGAGGGTCAGGTCGAACGTGCCATCGTTTCGATCAAAGATGTCGTAACCAAACTCCGCGAAGTCTTCGGAATCGAGTTTGGTGACGACGCTCTCCCGCACATGGTTTGGCAACGTATACGTGAGGTCGATGAGGTAGTTTTTTCGCATGTGGTCCTAAATGTGAGGCGATTCGAGCGGGGCCTCCAGTGCCGCCGGGAACTTGGCCCACGAGGCCCGATACGTCGCTTCGAATGGGCAATTCACATAGCGGTCGGTTGTGAGGTCGATCGGCAAGTCCGGGAACTCGTCGGCCACGGCCACTGGTTCGATGTGGGCCGTGATTGTGGTTCCCGAGGAATACGCGGCCAGCGTCAGTGGCTTGTCAGTCGGCAATTCAAACTGCTCGTCGCAAATGCGGTCCCAGATCAGTTTGTGGACCCCTGGCTGGGGGTCGCGCTTGGAGGGCGGAAACAAATCCACGATCAACAAGTGGACACCCGAGTGAAGAAACTCGACATCCTTCGGCAGAATCTTGTCGGCCGCGACCAACACACGGGCGTTGGTGATGGCGTGCGGCGAGGCCTTGGGAATTGCGCGATCAAAAACGGCGCAACCAGCAAGGTGGCGAATCGCCCGATGCGGAGCATGGTGTCTGAACCCGTTGGATTGGGACGGTCCGGACAGAATACGGCGAACGGCCGGTTGGAGTTCTCGGCGATCTCGTCAACTCGAAATCTGTTCGTCCAGTAGCATCTTCAGTCGCTTGAGTTCTTCGGAAGTCAGCCCTTGAAGCCGCTCTTGAACCGGGACGCCCGGCTGCCGCGCGGCCGATCGTCATTTCGACCTGAGCTTCCGTCGGCCCAATTCGTAATCTGATTCGCACACCCTCGAATTCCACCGCGACGACCGGCCGACATGACACCCATGATGCAGCAGTACCGGGAGGCCAAGGGCCGCCATCCCGGCATGGTTCTGCTGTTCCGGATGGGCGACTTCTTTGAGACCTTTGAGGAAGACGCCGAACTGATCTCCAAAGTCCTGGGCGTCACGCTCACCTCGCGCGATGGCTCGATCCCGATGGCCGGCGTGCCGGTCAAGGCCGTCGATCTTTATCTGCGCAAGTTACTCCAGGCCGGGCACCGCGTGGCGATCTGCGATCAGGTCGAGGACGCCGCCCAGGCGAAGGGGCTCGTCAAGCGTGAAGTCACTCGCGTTGTCACACCGGGGACCGTGACCGAGGATGAACTGCTCGACCCAGGTCGGCCGAACCACATGGCCGCGCTCGTGCCCGGAAAGACAATTTGCGGGCTCGCGTGGGTCGAGGCGACGACCGGGGAGTTTCGCGCCACCGACGTGCCGGCCGAACGCTTGCTCGACGAGCTGAATCGACTCGCGCCGGCCGAATGCCTCGTCGCCGGTGCCGTGATGCCGAACCTCCCCCCGAGCTTGAGCACGCTCGCGGGCCTGAGTGGCCGACCGGACTGGACGTTCGATCCGCAATCGGCCCGAGCCGCGTTGCACGCCCACTTCAAGGTGATCACGACTGCCGGCTTTGGGTTCGAAGACGACCAGCCATGCGTGACGGCCGCCGGGGCCTTGCTGCTGTACTTGCAGGAGACGCTGAAGGCGAGCCTCGCCCACGTTCGGCAACTTCAGCCATACCGGGCCGATCGCCATCTGGCGCTCGACGAAGTGACCCGCAGAAGTTTGGAATTGACGCGCACCTTGCGCGACGGCCAGCGCGAAGGATCGTTGCTCGGCGTGCTCGATCGAACGGTCACGCCGATGGGGGCGCGGGCACTGCACGATGCGATCCTGACGCCGCTCGCGGAACGGCCACGCATCGAAGCCCGGCTCGACGCCGTCGCCGAGTTCTTGAGCCACACGAGCTTGCGGGCCGAGTTACGAGAACTGTTAGGCAACCTGCCCGATCTGCCACGCCTGACGACGCGTGTCGGCACCGGCCGGGCGACGCCGCGCGACCTGGCCGGCATCGGCCGGGCGTTGCGAACGTTGCCGAAGCTCAAGGCCAAGCTCGCGGGTCGACACGCGACTCTGTTGACCGATCTCGAAGGTCGGATCGAATTGTGCCCGGACTTGCGCGAGTTATTGGATCGCGGCCTCGCCGATGAGTTGCCGTTGAACTCGAAGGACGGGGGAGTGATTCGGGCCGGCTACTCGCCCGAGTTGGACGAGCTGCGACGATTGTCGAGCGAGGGCAAAGATTGGCTGGCGCGCTACCAGGCCGACGAAATCACGCGAACGGCGATCCCCAATCTCAAGGTCGGCTTCAACGCGGTCCACGGCTACTACATCGAAATCACGCAATCGCACGTGGCCAAAGTGCCGGAGAACTACACGCGCCGGCAGACGCTGAAGAACGCCGAACGGTACGTCACGCCGGAGTTGAAGGAATACGAAGAGAAAGTGCTGACCGCCCAGGATCGGGGGCTCGCGCTCGAGCAGGAATTGTTCGCGAAGATTCGCGATCAGGTCGCCGGCCAGACGGACCGGTTGCTGAACACGGCCGACGTGTTGGCTGGGCTCGACTTCCTGGCCGGACTGGCCGAGTTGGCCGCCTCGCGGCGCTACGTTAGGCCAATCCTCGTCGACGAGCCCGTTCTGGAGATTCGCGAGGGCCGACACCCGGTCCTGGATCAAACGCTTCCCCCGGGCACGTTCGTTCCCAACGATGTCCTGCTCGGCCCGGAGACGGGGCGATTCTGGCTGATCACCGGGCCGAACATGGCGGGCAAGTCGGTGTTGATCAAGCAGGCGGCGTTGATCAACCTGATGGCCCACATCGGTAGCTTCGTGCCGGCCTCCGGCGCGAAGATCGGCATTACCGATCGCATCTTCACGCGGGTCGGCGCGAGCGACGAACTCAGTCGCGGCCACAGTACGTTCATGGTCGAGATGACCGAGGCGGCCAACATCCTGAACAACGCGACCTCGCGCAGCCTCGTGATTCTCGATGAACTGGGGCGCGGCACCAGCACCTACGATGGCGTCTCGCTGGCCTGGTCGATTACGGAACACTTGCACGACGCCATCGCTTGTCGGGCGATGTTCGCGACGCACTATCACGAACTGGCGCAACTCGCCGAGTCGTTGCCGAACTTGCGCAACCACAACGTGCAGGTTCAGGAAGTCGCCAACGACGTGGTCTTCCTGCACAAGATCGCCCCCGGTAGTGCCGAGCGAAGTTACGGCATCCACGTCGCGCGTCTCGCGGGCGTGCCGTCCCCGGTGCTCGATCGGGCAGCCGGGATTCTCGCGGAACTCGAAGCCCGCCACCAGTTGCCCGATGGCGGCCGCAAGCCGGTCGTCGATCCGCCCGAGAAAGGTGGCCGCAAGCGAAAACCCCGCCCGGAAAGCGGGCCGGAGTTGTTCGGTGGATAGAGTTCGGTAGGACAAGTTGCAGTCCCGCCCGTCGAGCCCACTTCCATCGCCCTTTCGCCCGTTTTGTCATTGAGTTCACATCATGCCGATTGATCCATTGAAGGAAGAGTTCGTTGCGGTCGTCACGAGTTGGTACACATACGGTCAGAAAGGTGGGCTCGTTGGCAGTGCGTTGCCCGTCTATTGCACGACGAAGAACGAACTCGTCGCCGACCCGGCCGTGTTGTTTCCCGACCCCGGCTATGTCTTCCTCGTGAATCGCGGCAGCGTGGTCGAATGGGACTGGATCATCGTTCGCCCGAAGAAAAACGACAAGTACGTCCCCGGTAAATCGTTCTACCTCTCCTTCGACATCCCCAACCCGATCGAACACGCCGGCCCGGAAACCCGAGTGGCCAGCGTGATCGACGTGCCGAACTTCGATCCGGCCGCGCCGTCGGGGCTCATCCGCACGCCGATCCAAAACCCGTTGCCCGTCTTCTATGCCCGGCACAATCGACGTTTGTTCGGCCCGCTCAAACGCGTGAAAGTCAATCGCAAGGCCGGCTCGGATGTGATCGACAGCATTCAATGGGCACCGCTCAGCGAAGACTCGAGTATCTACGAATTCGGCGAGGACGATCTGCCACGTTACGGCCTCACCAAATTGCAATATCGCCACGATAACCCGGACGACGAACCCGTTGGTCGATCGCCGATCTATGTCGTCGCCGGCCCGGTGACGACGGCCAAATCCGATCGGGCCCACGATCGCCTGAGCCCGCAGGAATTGGCCGAGTGGTTCGTCCGCTGGCGCGAGTTGCCCGAAATTCCCGAATCGTTGATGAAGACGTTCAAGGCCGCCCCGGAACTCGTGTCCGAAACGACCCCGGAGATTATTCGGCAACGCTGTCGTCGGCTGTCCACGTTGATCAACACGCTCGACGTCTTGCAAACGGAGCGAGCGCTTGCCGCGACGCGGTATCTCGATTCGGAGCCGGGGCAAAAGCAATTGAAGCAGTTGATGGACCGCGAAATCGAACGACGGGCGAAGCAGATCGACGAGGAAGTCGCCAAGTTGAAGAAGGATCAATCGAAGGAAAAGTACCGCGTTCAGCGCGAATGGGACGAGTTGCACGCCGAACACGAGAAGCGAAAGAAGCGCGTTCGCGAGGAGGCCGATTCCTTCGAGAAGGACCGCCAGGGGGCGGTCGCGACCATCGATTCGCTGAATCAGAAAATCTCGGACGGTGTGGCGGAGTTGGGCAACCGGCTCAAAGACGAAATCCCCGTGTTCGCCGCCCTCTCGGCCGGGCTGCGGCCGGCCGTCGTGATCCCGAATGGCGACTCATCGCACGCACCGGCCATCGCTTCGTCGACGCGCTGGGGCTCGGTGAACATCCCCCCCTCGAGCAAGGAACTCGAAGCCGTCGCCGACGAGGCGGGCTTTGTGGATCAACTCGCGCTCGAGTTGGCGGACGAGGGGCTGTTCTTCACCCGCGATTTCCTGGCGAATCTGTTCGTGACGTTGAAGTCGTCGGCGCTCAACTTGATCATGGGCCCGCCGGGCTACGGCAAGTCGAGCGTGGTGGCCGGCCTCGCTCGCGCGATGGGCCACGGCAACGCGCTCCTGGAAATCGCCGTACGGCGAACCTGGTCGGACGATCGCTATCTGCTCGGCTTCTACGACACATTCCATGGCCGTTACGACCCGGGACCAACCGGCCTCGCCACGCGCTTGCTTCAAGCTCAAAAGGACTGGGAGAAGGATCGCGCCGGCCTGTATCTAGTGTTGATGGACGAGTTCAACTTGGCGGCACCGGAGTATTACTTCTCGCAGTTGCTCCAGGTCTTGAGCCGGCCGCCGGAGCAAGGACGCAGCGTTCGCCTGTTCGACTCGGCGTCGATCAGTTCGACGCAGGCTCCGGTCGACCAGATCGTGTTGCATCCGAATGTCACATTCTGGGGGACGATCAACTACGACGAAACGACGGAACGTTTGAGCCCGCGGCTCCTCGACCGAACCGGCATGATCTTCCTCGGCGTTCGCGACGTGGTTCCATCGGCTTCCGGCGGAGCGCCGCAGATGACGGCCGGCAAGGGAATGCTCGCTCGACAACTCGTCGAGCGCTTCGTTCGGACCGCCGGCGACTGCCCCGAGGATAGCTGGCTCGCGATCGAGCCGCTGCTCACATCGTTGAAGAAACCGACCGACGAATGGGGGGCCGGCGTCGATCTGTCGCCGCGCGTCCTGGAGGCGATCAAGCGCTACCTGGCGAACGCGAAGGGGCTGCTCCCGCCCGAACGAGCGGCCGACTTCGCGTTCGAGCAACGCGTGCTGCCGGTGTTGCGGGGCCGCGGCCCGAAGTTCACGGCCCGCATGCGGGCAATCGCCGAGAAGCTCACCGAACGCGGCCTCGATCGTTCGGCGACGCACGTTCAGGAAGCGCTGTCGCTGGCGGAAGTGAACTTCGGCGACGTGGACTTTCTGGCGTATTGAATGTGAGCCCCGGCCTCGAAGCGGGCCGGGGCGAATTGCGCACGCCGCCGAATGTCCTGGAGCACCAAATCCGCCCCCTTCGCCGCGGCGAATCAAATATTTGAATAATTCTGTTGCAATTCCGTCGGCGGGGATGATACAGTTCAAATCACCTTCGTGTTCCGGTCGCCCTCGCCCTCGCCCCCTCTCCACATTTCGTAGCCGGTCCGGTCGAGGTTAAAAATGCGCTACCCCCTCGGGCGTCTTGTGGCGTTTTCGGCCCTGTGCGCGGCCATCGTCGGTTGTTCGTCCGCCGTGACGCTCAACACCGTCGAGGGTCAGGTCACCTACAAGGGCAACCCGGCCAAGGGCGTGGTCGTCGTGTTCCATCCGGAGGACGCGGCCAAAGTCGACGCCATCCGGCCAACCGGAACCACCGACGATTCGGGCAACTTCAAACTCACCTGCGCTAAAGGCACTGGAGCGCCGGTCGGCAAGTACAAGATCACCCTGTTCTGGCCGGAGGAAGCGAAGCCAGTCGCGGGCAAGAAAGTCATCTCGACCGACACGAGCGAACCGGACGCCAAGGATCGGTTCGGCGGTCGGTTCGAGTCGGCTGCCGCGTCGCCCCATCAGTTCGAAGTGAAAAGCGGGCCCAACAAGGTCCCGACGATCGCGGTCGATTGACCGCCGGAAGTCCTCGTCTCGAGTTCTTCTCTCTCTCATTCGGAGTGGTTCCATGACACGAAAATGGTCGGCGAAACGGCGTGGCTTCACGCTCATCGAGCTTTTGGTCGTGATCGCGATCATCGCGATCTTGATCGGCCTGCTGCTCCCCGCGGTTCAGAAGATTCGCGAAGCCGCGAATCGAATGAAGTGCTCGAACAACCTGAAACAGATCGGCCTGGCGCTTCACAACTACGAAAGCTCCAACACGTACTTCCCGGCCTGGGGCTTCGATTTCCCGACGGCCCCGACCGGCAATCCGTACGGCCCGCAAACGCAAGGCCACAGCGCTCTGACGCTTCTGCTGGCCTTTATCGAGCAGGACAACATCTCTCGGATCATGAGGCCCGATCGTTCGGTCATCGACCCGGTGAACATGCCGGCACCTTACGGCGTCAATCCGGGTGGGCTGGTCAAGATCAAGATCCTCGAGTGCCCGTCGGCCCCGAACAAGGACCTCGATTACGGCCCGTACTTCGCCGCCGTTGGCTTGCCACTCGGGCCATTGCCTTTGGGCCGAACGGACTACGTCGTGATGCGTGGCTACACGACGCGCTTCCGCGATAACTGTGCCCCCGCCTCGCCACCCGGCACGGAAGTCGGTCTGCTGGGTGCCAAGCACTCGAAGCCCCGCTTCGCCGATTGTTCGGACGGCACCTCGAACACGATCGTGTTCAGTGAATGTGCCGGCCGACATTCGAACTACCGCAACGGCATCAATCTCGGTGGTTACCTGCTGAACGCCGCCTGGGCCGATTACAACACGAAGGTCACGGTCCACGGCTTCGATTCGACCGGCTCGATTCGCGAAGGCGGTTGCTCGATCATCAACACCACGAACGACGACGAAATTTACGCCTTCCACACGGGTGGCGCGAACATCCTGCGCGGCGACGGGTCCGTCACGTTCCTGAAGCAGACGACGAACCCCGGCGTCCTGGCCGCGATGATCTCGGCCGCCGGCGGCGAAGTGTTCACGGAGAATTAATTCCCGATGCGGCCATCTTCTTTCGCCGAATGAGTCACCGTGTTGAACCCCGACCGACGGCCTCGATCCCGCGAAGGCGTTGCCAAACGCCTTCGCGGCGAGCGCAGTGAGTCGATTCGGGACAGCGATGGGCCGCGCAACTTCATTGATGTCTTGCTCGCCGAAGTCGAGCCTGAGCCTCGCCTCCGAATCCGCGAGGTGCTGGCCATCGCACTTTCCATCGTGTGCCTGCTGACTTTTCCGATCGCCGGACTCGCTGGCGGTCTCTGGCTGACGTGGCCGCAACCAATCCGTGAGGCTCATTGCGGGATGTACGAACTTGCGATGTTCACCGTGACCGCAATCGGGACGTCGCTCGGTCTGGCGGCCGGGATTGGGGTTGGGATCGCCTCGGCGGCGGGGCTATCGGCCCTGGTTGAACGGCCGAGCCGTCGCCTTACTTGAATCGTCGCAATCCATTCTCGCGGCGCGCGATTTGCTCCAGTATCCTGAACACCAGACGTTCACCACGGAGTTCACCATGCGCGCTTGGCCGGGACGCCCGTACCCACTCGGGGCAACCTGGAATGGGGCCGGCGTCAATTTCGCCCTGTTCTCCGAACACGCCACCAAGGTCGAACTCTGTCTGTTCGATTCGCCCGACAGTACGAAGGAATCGATCCGCATTTCGGTAAAGGAAATCACCGACCAAGTGTGGCACGTCTTCTTGCCCGATGTGCTGCCGGGTCAGCTCTATGGCTATCGCGTGCATGGGCCCTACGAGCCGGCCAAGGGCCATCGCTTCAATCCGAACAAGGTCGTACTCGATCCGTACGCGAAGATGATCGGCCGCGATCTACGCTGGGACGATTCGCTGTTCGGCTATCCGATCGGCAAGGACGATCTGCAATTCGACGACCGCGATAGCGCCGCGTTCGCGCCGCTCGCGGCCGTCGTCGATACGGCGTTCACCTGGGGCGACGATCGGCCGCCGCAAACCCCCTGGCATAAGACGTTCATCTACGAAGCGCACGTGAAGGGGTTGACCAAACTGCATCCCGATGTGCCCGAAGGCGTGCGCGGCACGTTCGCCGGGCTCGCGAGCGAAGCGGCGATCAAGCACTTACTCGATCTCAACGTGACGGCCGTCGAATTGTTGCCCGTTCACCATCATCTCGACGATCGCTATCTCGTCGACGCGAAAAAAGTGAACTACTGGGGGTACAACACGCTCTCGTTCTTCGCGCCGCAAGCAACATACGATGCGCACGCGAACACGCTGAGTCCGGTGGCCGAGTTTAAGACGATGGTCCGGGCGCTGCATTCGCATGGGATCGAAGTCATCCTCGACGTGGTCTACAACCACACGGCCGAGGGCAATCAAAACGGGCCAACACTATCCTGGCGCGGCGTCGACAACGCGGCCTACTATCGACTCTCGCCGGAAGACCCGCGCTACTACATGGACTTCACGGGCTGCGGCAACACGCTCAACATGCAACACCCGAAAGTGTTGCAACTCATCATGGATAGCTTGCGCTACTGGGTGCAGGACATGCACGTCGATGGCTTCCGCTTCGATCTGGCGAGCACGCTCGCGCGCGAACTGTTTGAAGTGAACAAGCTCGGCGCGTTCTTCGACATCATTCATCAAGACCCCGTCCTCTCACAGGTGAAGCTGATCGCCGAGCCGTGGGACGTCGGGCCCGGCGGCTATCAGGTCGGCAACTTCCCGCCCGGCTGGACCGAGTGGAACGGCAAATATCGCGACTGCGTACGGAAGTTTTGGAAGGGGGATGGCGGCGAAGCCAACGAGTTCGCAACCCGCCTCTGTGGGTCGAGCGACCTCTATGAATGGAGTGGCCGCAAGCCGTATGCGAGCGTGAATTTCGTCACCTGTCACGATGGATTCTCGCTCCGCGACCTCGTGAGTTACAACGAGAAACATAACGAAGCAAACGGGGAGGAAAATCGCGACGGTGCCAACGACAACGCCTCGTGGAACTGCGGGGCCGAAGGGCCGACCGACGACCCCAACATCCTGGAACTTCGCTCGCGACAACGGCGCAATTTCATCGCGACCATGATGATCTCGCAGGGCGTGCCCATGTTGCTCGCCGGCGATGAATTATCACACACCCAAAACGGCAACAATAACACCTACTGTCAGGACAACGAACTGAGCTGGCTGAACTGGGAACTGGACGACGACCACAAGCGGTTCTTCGAGTTCGTCAAGCGCGTCACACTGGTCTGGCGCGAGCAGCCGGTGCTCAAGCGGCGTAAGTTCTTCCTGGGCCGATCGATTCGCGGCGAAGGCGTCACCGACGTGACCTGGTTCAATCCGGCCGGACACGACATGTCGGATGCGGATTGGGGCGGATTCGTGCGCTGCCTGGGCATGCGGTTGGCCGGCGACCTGATCGGCGAGACGGACGAACGCGGCGAGCCGATCGTGGGCGACTCGTTGCTCGCCCTCATGAACGCGCATCACGAGTCGATCCCATTTAGCCTGCCGCCAACGAACCCCGGCCATCGGTGGGAGCGACTTTACGATACGGCCGACGATACGATGCCAGCCGCCTCCTTCGACGCGGGCACCGTGTACGCGCTTCCCCATCGCGCCATGGCCCTGTTCCGGACCGTGGCCATCGAGACGGCCGCCGGCGTGACGCCCTTGCAGGCCGACGCGATGCGGAGAGAATCGCCTCGGCCAGTGCCGGCACGCTGAAAGAATCAACCGTCCGCGGAGTTGCATTGATCGACCCCCACGACCGCCTGAGCGCCGACGCGGACCAACTGGCCGCCTCGCGTCGGCGCGTGCCGGGGTCCACGTACCGCTTGCAGATGCACGCCGGGTTCACGCTCGCCGACGCCCGGCGGATCACGCCTTACCTCCATTCGCTCGGCATCACGCATGCTTATACGTCGTCACTTCTGGCGGCGAAGCCGGGGAGTACGCACGGATACGACGTGATCGATCATTCGCGGTTGAATCCCGAGATCGGCACGGAAGAGGAATTCACCGCCTGGATCGATGAACTGCGGGCTCGCGGAATGGGGTTGATTCTCGATGTCGTGCCGAATCACATGTCGGTCGGCGGGCCGAACGATTGGTGGGCCGACGTGCTCGAACACGGGCCGGCCTCGCCGTTCGCCAACTACTTCGACATCGCCTGGAACGATCATCCCCGCGACCGGTTGCACGGCAAGGTCTTGTTGCCGATCCTCGGCCAGTCCTACGGGGCCGAGATCGAGGGGGGTCGCATTCGCATCGAGTTCGCGGACGGCCGCTTCGCCGTCCATTGCGGCGATGTACGCTTGCCAGCCGACCCACGGACGTATGCGAATTTGCTCGGGCCAGCGCTCGACACGCTTCGCGAGACGGCCGGGCCCGATGATCCGGCCGCGAACGAATTGCAAAGCGTCTTGAACGCCGTCCGCAACCTGCCGCCGCGCGACGACGCGAATCGAGCGAACGAAGGTTGGGCCGAAGGTCGCGTCATCCATCGTCGGCTCGGTGAGTTGAACCGCACGCACGAAGCGATTCGGCCGGCGATCGAGCGAATGCTGTCGAGCATCAATGGCGTGCCCGGCGATCCGACCAGTTTCAGTCGACTCGAGGAATTTCTCGACGCCCAAGCGTATCGGCCGTGCTTCTGGCGCGTCGCGTCCGACGAGATCAACTATCGCCGGTTCTTCGATGTGAACGATCTCGCGGCGATCAGCACGGAGACGGAGGCCGTGTTCGCGGCCGCCCACAAGAAAGTGTTCGAGTGGATCGCGGCCGGCCAACTCGATGGCTTGCGGATCGACCATCCCGATGGACTGTACGACCCCCGCCAGTACCTCGATCGACTGCAACAGTACACGCGACTCGCGGCCGCGAAGCATTTGCTGGAAACCCGATCGGAAGACGACGGGGCGTTCACCTGGGCCGACGCCGAGCCGCAACTCCGCGAACGGTTCAACGCCGACCCGAAGCGTCCGCTCTATGTCGCGGTCGAGAAAATCCTCGGCGACAACGAAGCGCTGCCGGGCGAGTGGGCGACGGACGGAACGACGGGCTATGAGTTCATCAACCTGGTGAACGGCCTGTTCGTCGATTCGGCGAACGAACACAAATTCAGCGATCTTTTCCACGAATTCACGGGCTTCGATGAAAAGTTCGACGAGCTCGTCTATCGCGGCAAGTTCCAACTTCTGCAATCGTCGCTCGCGAGCGAACTGCACGTGCTCGCGCATCAACTCGATCGCCTCGCCCAGGCCGAGCGCTGGAGTCGGGACTTCACGCTCAACGGCTTGCGCCATGCCTTGCGCGAAGTCATCTCGCTCTTCCCGGTCTATCGCACCTATGTGAACGGCGAAGTCGCGGAGCGTGATCGGATCGTGATTCTGCGGGCGATCACGCGCGCTCGGCGGCGAAGCCCCCTGCTCGGCCGGGCCGTGTTCGATTTCATCCGCGATACGCTATTGCTGAAAGACCCCCCGAGTGGGCCGGCGACACCCGAGTACCGGGCCGCCCAGCGCCGCTTCGCCGGCAAGTTTCAACAGGTAACCGCGCCCGCCATGGCCAAGGGCTTTGAAGATACGGCCCTGTACGTGTTCAATCGACTCATCTCGCTGAACGAGGTCGGCGGCGAGCCGTTGAAGTTTGGCCGGAAGCCGGAAGAACTCCACCACAACTTCCGCGAGCGTGCGTCGCGCCATCCCGGCGGCATGTCGCCGCTGTCCACGCACGATACGAAGCGATCCGAAGATGTACGGGCACGCATCAACGTGCTTTCGGAGCTGCCGGACGAATGGTCGGCCGCAGTTCGGCGTTGGCGCGACTTGAACCGGCCGCATCGAATCGAGATCGGCGACGGCGAATCGGCCCCGGATGCCAACGCGGAATATCTGCTTTACCAGACGCTCATCGGAGTCTGGCCGATCGAGGCGCTGACGGCTGAAACCCGGCCGGCCTTCGTGCAACGTATTCAGGCCTACATGAACAAGGCCCTGCACGAAGCGAAAGTGAATACCACCTGGATCAATCCGAACCCCGAGTATGATTCGGCGATCTCCGAGTTTGTCGCCCGCGTCCTCGATCCGGATCGGGCGGGCGAATTCCTCAACGACTTCGAAGTGTTCCACCGTCCAATCGGTCAGGTGGGATACTTCAACTCGCTCGCGCAGACGTTGTTGCGTTGCACGGCCCCCGGCGTGCCCGACACTTATCAGGGCACGGAGTCGTGGGATTTTTCGCTCGTCGATCCGGACAACCGTCGACCCGTGGATTACGCGACTCGAGCCCGCTTGCTGGCGGAGATGGACGGGCGGGCCGAGCGCGACCCAAGCGGGTTGTCCCGTGAACTCGCGGGTTCGCCCCAAGATGGCCGAATCAAGTTGTTCGTCGCCGCCCGCGCGTTGCGGCTGCGGCGCGAGCACCCAGCCGCCTTTACGGGCGAATATATCGCACTCGAAACTATCGGCCGGAACGCCGGGCACGCCTTTTGCTTTGTTCGTGCATCGTCCGATGGCAACATTCTGGTTGTCGTTCCGCGTTTGATCGCCGGATTGCCTAACGGTCGCTCAGGCCCGCCCATTGGCCTGGGAACTTGGGGTGACTTGGCCGTGCGTTTGCCGGCCAATTTGGCCGCCGCTCGCTGGACGGATTGTTTCACGGGCGAGTCCCACGTGGCTCGGGACTTCGTCTTGTCAATTGCTCGGCTCCTCGGGGACTTTCCGGTCGGCCTGTTTTCCACGGGTCACACCGCTTGAGCCCCGCCCGGCCGGGCGGAGGCTCTTCCATGTCGCAACATTCCACCGATCCCGTCTGGCGGGATCCCCTCAAAGAATTTCAAGCCGAACCCCTGACGAGTGACTTGTCGGCGGACGCCTGCATCGTCGGTTCGGGAATGGCCGGCCTAACCACAGCGTATTTGCTCGCGAAGTCGGGATTGTCCGTCGTCGTCCTCGATGCGAACTCGTCGCCCGGCGGCGGAGAAACCCGCTTCACCACGGGGCACTTGGCGAGCGCGATCGACGACGGGTTCGCCGAAGTCGCGCGGATTCGCGGGGCGGACGCCGCCCGAATGGCTCACGTCAGCCACGCGGCCGCGATCGATGAAATTCAACGAATTGCGCGCGCCGAAGAAATCGATTGCGGGTTCCGCCGCGTCGATGCCTACCTGTTCGCGGCCCCAGGCGACGATCACACGATCGACCGCGAATTCGAAGCCGCCCGCGCCGCGGGCTGCAAGGTCGAACGACGGCCGTCGCCGCCCATACCGGCCCTTGGGCCCAAGCCCTGCCTACGCTTCGGTGAGCAAGCCACGTTCGAACCGTCTCGCTACACCGCCGGGCTCTTTGGCGCCCTCAGTCGACTTGGTGCCAAGGTCTTCGGCGATACACGCGCGAAGGAAGTAACTGGCGGCGATCGACCCACCGTGCGAACGGAACGCGG
>JANLUE010001179.1:0-3349 GCA_031363325.1 Gemmataceae bacterium | reverse complement strand
TTCACACATGACGAGGTGATGGAGGAGGCTCGCCAATGGATGCGGAAATCCGGTGGTCAAGCCGAGCCCGTCGAGAGTTTGTCCAGATCTTCCGCTATCTAAGGCGAACACAACCGGGTGCCGAACAAGTCGTGGTCTGTGCGATCCATGACCAAATTGATCGCTTGACTTGGCAACCGTATCTCGTGAGTTGGAGCGAGCGGCATTGAAATTCGTCATCGCCTTACTTCTGAATGAACTGCCGAGGAGAGAACATGACGAAGCGAATCAATTCCCGAGACATGGCGATTCGAGCCCTGTCGCGATTGCCCGAAGATGCCACGCTCGACGACGTGCGCTACGAATTCGATCTCATCTCTGGAATCATCGAGGGCCTTGAGGATGGCCTCGCCGGCCGAGTCTACAGCAACGAAGAAGTAATGGCCGAGATGAAAGCAATCGTCGCAAAAGCAAAGGCCAGCGCCGTTCCGGTTGGCGTTGCTTGATCCGGCATTTCAGCGAAGTATGGAACCGGGCGTTATATCGCGAGAACCGAACAATGCGGTGGCAAGTCGCATGGACGAAGCACGGACGTCGCGACCTTCGCGATGTAATCAAGTTCTGCGCGGAAATGGATCCTCTTTGGGCGGAGCGTGCGGAGATTGCAATCGCAGAAGGGATCGAGTTTCTTTCGACATCGCCATTCATTTCTTCCATATATGCCGTCTACGAGTTTGGAGAGGTGAGGGAGTACTTGGCCGGTGATTTTCGACTGTTCTTCAAAGTGTTCGAAGACGAGCACGCGATCCAGTTCAATGGGGTTCGACACATCCGCCAACAAGACCCCGACTTCGCGGAGGAATGACCGATGGCCACGCTCGTGCAGGCCGTCCGAATGGCCCTCCACTATGGCGAGACGCATCTCGGCGTCACGGACGTCTTCGGCGAGGACGTTGGTCCGCCGCTTGGAGGCGTGTTCACGGCCACTCAGGGATTGAAGACCGCGTGGAACTCGCCGCTCGACGAACGCGGCATCGTTGGCACCGCGATGGGGATCGCCTATGCCGGCGGGCGGCCCGTGTTCGAAGTGCAGTTCTGCGACTATGCGTTCAACATGATCGACTTGCTCAAAGTGGCCGGCAATCAGCGCTGGGCCGGGGCCGGCACGTTTGACATGCCGATCGTCATGATGACCCCGACCGGGTCCGGCATTCGCGGCAGCATGTACCATTCGCACAGTTACGAGAGCTGGGCCTCGCGGCTGCCGGGCTGGAAGATCGTCATGCCGTCCGACCCGCTCGACGCCTACGGCCTCATGCTCTCCGCGATCGTCGACCCGAACCCGGTGATGGTCCTGTTGCCGAAAGCCTTGCTCCGCGTTCGCGGCGAACAACTCATTCCCGGCGAACCGACCGACCCGGCCGAGTTGAGTCGCCGCATTGATGCCCCCGTCAATGATCGCGCCGACTGGACTCCCGACTGGCCCGACCTGAAGGAATACTTCGTCCCATTCGGTTCGGCGGAATTGGTTCGCGAAGGCGAGACCGCCACCGTCGTGAGTTACGGGCGCACGCTGCCGCTGTGTGCCCAGGCCGCCGACGATCTGCGACGATCCCAGGGGTTCACGTTCGACGTCATCGATTTGCGGAGCATCTTCCCGTACGATTGGGCCACCGTGAGTCGAAGTATTCTGAAGACCGGCCGACTCGTACTTGTGAATGAAGACACCGAGGTGACCAACTTCGGCGAGCACCTGTTGCGCCGCGCGATCGAGGAACACTTCTACGATCTGCTCGTTCGCCCCCGCATCGTGCAGGGCAAACACCTGCCGGGCATCGGGCTCAACCAGATTTACGAAACGAACACGGTCCCGCAGCTCGACCACATCCGCGAGGCGATGCTCGCCGTCGCGACCGAACAGGCGTAAGGAACATTCATGGACTTCGCGTTGCCGGAGCTTGGGGAAGGCGTGTACGAGGCGGAATTGATCCGCTGGCTCGTGCGGCCGGGGGACGCCATCAAGCGCGGCCAACCGCTCCTCGAAGTGATGACCGACAAGGCGACCATGGAAGTCCCGTCGCCGTTCGCCGGGAAAATTACGGCCCTTTCCGTCGAACCCGGCACGCGGCTCAAGGTTGGCCAAAGCATTCTCTCTTTTCAAGTCGACGGCTCGAAAGCGGAAGCACCCGCCCCGGTCGCGAAGTCCGTACCGGCCATGTCGGTCGCGGCCGCCGTCCAATCGAATGGCCCCCGGCCCCACAACGGCATGCCCGCGGCCGCCCCGTCCGTGCGGCACCTGGCGCGCAAGCTCGGCGTCGATCTGGCCCGCGTGCGCGGCTCCGGGCCGGCCGGCCGGGTGCTCATCGACGACCTCGCTCCGCATGTTGCTCGGCCCTCGGGCGATTCTCCAAAGACCTCCAAGTCGCCGACACCTTCATCGACCGACTTCGGCCGACCGGGGACGCGCTTCAAGTTGCATGGGCTGCGCCGCAAGATCGCCGAACACCTGCTCGACGCCAAGCGACGAATCCCCCACTACTCGTACGTCGACGAATGCGATGTCTCCGACCTCGTGCGGATTCGCCAGGGGATGCGCGAGCCGTGCGCGGCCGCCGGCATTCGCCTGACGTTCCTGCCGTTCTTCGTGAAGGCCGTCGCGATCGCCTTGAAGGCCGTCCCACTCGTCAACGCCTCGCTCGACGAAACGACCGAAGAGATCGTCCTGCACGATCGGTATCACGTCGGGATCGCGGTCGCGACGCCGGGCGGGCTCGTAGTTCCAGTGATCAAAGAGGCCGACAAGAAGGACGTGTTCGCGATCGCGGCCGAGATCGATCGACTCGTCGCGGACGCACGAACGGGTCGGCCGAAGCTGGAAGACTTGAAGGGCGGCACGTTCACGGTCACGTCGATCGGCAACGTCGGCGGGCTGATCTCGACGCCGATCATAAACCACCCCGAAGTCGGAATCATGGGCGTCGGCAAAGTCGTTCGCCGCCCGGTCTACGACGACGCCGGTCAGATCAAGCCCGCCGACCTGATCTACTTGAGCTTCTCCTTCGACCATCGCGTCGTGGACGGTGCGGTCGGCGCGGCCTTCGGCAACGCGGTCAAAGTTCAACTCGAAGGCCCCGCCGGCATGTTGGTGCCAGCCCGGAAGTGAGCCGGCGCGGGGGCTTCAGTTCACTTCTGCGTGAGTCGTTCGACCTCGGCCCGCCCAGTCGTTGACCGCGCACTTCGCAATCACCAATTCGACGATTTCAGCGCGGAAGTCGGGACGCGGCCGCTGTGACGGGTCGATCCGAAGAGCCGATCTACTTCAGGGCCGCCGGCGCGACTGGTGACGCCCTCCCTTCGGAGTTTCGCGTTG
>JANLUE010001172.1:0-1323 GCA_031363325.1 Gemmataceae bacterium | reverse complement strand
GTAGAGAATCGTGTTGTTCGCGAAGCGGCTTTGAATCAGGGCGGTGACGGCCGCGTTTTCGAGCAGTGCGTTGCTGGCCGTCTGGCCCGCGTTGGCGCCGATGGGCGTTTGCGAAGTGAAGGCCGGCCGGCCGAGCGTCAGAAGTCGCGTGTCGATCAGCGCCTGGGCCGGAAAGTCGCCGGGAAATGTGTTCGAGGGCTGGAACCGATTGCCAATCAGGACCGCCTCGTAACGGGCGGGGTTCACGAACTGACCGTTCGCCAAGACGGTGAACGTGACCGGCCGCGCGAGCAGGCCGGCCTTCGAGCCCGCGAACTTGTCGCCGAACATGTTCGGTGCCAGTCCGGCCGCGGACTGGGTGCCGGCCTCGGGGGCTTGCGCCAGCGGGTCCGTCGTCGGAGCGCTCGGATCTTTGGCCGGGTTCGCCGGATCTTTGGGCGGGTTCTTCGGGTCGACGGGCGCGCCGGGCCGCGTCGGTGGCGGACAGACTTCGGGCACAATGACTGTGTGCTTTTTGCCGAACGCGGGCACAATTTCGTCGGGCAGGATCAAGGCGCGCGGACCCGCCTCGGGCTCCGGAACCTCGACAATGACTTTGGGCACCGGCCGGGGCGGTTCAATTCCCACGGGCAACGGGTCGCCGGCACGGACGACGCCGCCCAGAACCGCGCACGCGCTCAGTACCCAACGTTTCTTCGACATCATCGGCCTCCCAACGCGATCGGGGAGCGCGGGGCGCTCTTCGCTCAAATCGTCAAATCCCGCCGAAGCCCTTTAACCCATCGAGCCGGTAAACCGCGAAATTCGGTCAAAGCCGGCGCGACCGAAGCGCCCAACTTCTCACGCCGGCCTTACACTACCCCGATGCCGGAGCTCCCCGAAGTTGAGACCGTCGTCCGCGACCTCCGGCCATTGCTGGTCGGCCGGACCCTGGTGGCCGTGCGACGCAGTCGCAAGGCGCTTCGCCAAACCTGGTGCAAGCCTTGGGAGACGCGCATCGTCGGCCGCCGAGTCGAGGTCATCGAACGACGCGGCAAGTGGATCCTGGTTGGCCTCGAAGGTGGGGCCTGGCTGATGGTTCACCTGGGCATGACCGGCCAATTCACCGTGGCCGCCCCGGATGTCGGCGTCGAGACGCACACGCACCTCGTGTTTCCGCTCGACAATGCACACGAACTTCGGTTCCGCGACGTGCGCCGATTCGGCAGCGTCACGTACTTCCCCGATCGATCCGCCTGGGAGGCGTTCCTCGTCGACCGACTTGGCCCGGAGCCGTGGCACATGGCGCTTGTCGATTGGCGGGCGGGGTTGAAGGGAACGCGC
>JANLUE010001164.1:0-6689 GCA_031363325.1 Gemmataceae bacterium | reverse complement strand
GCACGTTAGAATTGGTGATTCCCCTTGGCGCCCGGCTTGGGCATCCGAAATGGCGCAAGGCGCTCGCTGAAGCGGGCGTCGATAAGGAGACGGCGGACCGCGTCGTCAGCGATATCTCCGATTCGTACGTTCCCTGGCAAGAAAACTCTTTCCCCGGTTTGCTCGGCAACGTGGTCGCTGGGCGGATCGCGAACAAGCTCGATCTCGGCGGAACGAACTGCGTCGTCGATGCGGCGTGCGCGAGTTCGTTGAGTGCCATTCATCTCGCGGGACTTGAGCTGGAGGCCGGCCGTTGTGATGTCGCGGTGACCGGAGGTGTCGACACATTCAACGACATCTTCATGTACATGTGCTTCAGCAAGACCCCGGCTCTCTCGAAGTCCGGGGACGCGAAGCCATTCGACTCCGATGGCGACGGCACGATTCTCGGCGAAGGACTCGGCATCCTGGTATTGAAGCGCCTCGTCGACGCCGAACGCGACGGCGACCGGGTGTACGCGGTGATTCGAGCGATTGGATCATCCAGCGATGGTAAAGGGAACGCGGTGTACGCCCCATCGGCCGAGGGGCAGACGCGTTGCTTGAACAACGCCTACGAACACGCGGGCGTTTCCCCGGCGACGATCGAACTCGTCGAAGCACA
Organism: Gemmataceae bacterium; assembly: GCA_031363325.1. GTDB lineage: Bacteria > Planctomycetota > Planctomycetia > Gemmatales > Gemmataceae > SIAJ01. The sequence goes on along the minus strand of JANLUE010001164.1, from coordinate 6,046 downwards.
CGGGACCGGCACGAAGGTCGGCGATACGGTCGAAGCGACGGCCTTGGCCGACGTGTATCGCCGGGCCAGCCGAACGGGCACGTGGTGCGCGGTTGGCTCGGTGAAGTCGATGATCGGCCACACGAAAGCGGCGGCCGGTGCCGCGGGCATCATCAAGGCGGCGCTCGCCCTTTACAACAAGGTTTTGCCGCCCACGCTCAAGGTGAAGTCGCCCGTCGAGCCACTTCAACCGGGCAAGTCGCCGCTGTACGTGAACGCCGAGAAACGCCCGTGGCTGCCGAAGGCGGACCATCCGCGTCGGGCCGGCATGAGCGCGTTCGGCTTTGGCGGCAGCAACTTCCACGCGGTGCTCGAAGAACATTCGCCAAAGAAGTCCGCCCCCGACTGGGATGGCCGAACGGCGATCGTCGCGCTCTCCGCGGACAACGTGCCGCAACTGGTCGGCCAGTTGACGAAGCCGCGTGGCGAATTCAAAACGTGGGCCGCCGAGACGCGGGCCTCGTTCCAATCAACCGCGACTTGCCGGCTCGTGTTCGTCGTTCCCGACGGTAGCGACTTCGACAAGATGGCCGCCACCGCGAAGGCCCGACTCGAAGCCGAACCGAATGTTTCATTCTGGAACACGCCGGACGGGGTCTACTTTGGCCAGGGCCCGGTGGCCGGGAAACTGGCCGTGCTGTTCCCCGGTCAGGGCTCGCAAGCCGTCGGCATGTTGCGCGACCTCGCCTGCACGTTCCCGGAAGCGCTCGAGGCGCTTGCAGATTCCGAACAGGTTGGAAACCTGTTCCACGTAGAACAGGTTTCCAACCTGTCCGATGCCATCTATCCCCCATACGCGTTCGCGGCCGACGGGCGAGCCGACCAGGAGAAGGCGCTTCGTTCGACGGACGTGGCCCAGCCGGCGCTTGGGGCCGTCGAGGCCGGCGCGTGGAACGTCCTTCGCCGGTTTGGCGTGCGGGCCGACGCGTTCGCCGGGCACAGTTACGGCGAGTTGGTTGCTTTGTGGGCTGGCGGGGCGATCGATTCGGCCGGCCTGCATGCGCTGTCGCGCGAGCGTGGCCGACGCATGGCCGCGTGTGCCGGCACCGATGCCGGCACGATGCTCGCCGTCCACGCTTCGCCAACGGACGTCGAGACGGTGCTTCGCGAGGAAGGCCTGGGCCTGGTCGTCGCCAATCGCAATTCGCCGACGCAGTGTGTGCTGAGCGGTTCGACAGCCCAAATCGCGGCCGGCGAGGTCGCCTTGCAAAAGCGCAAGTTGCGGGCCACGCGTTTGCCCGTCGCCGCCGCGTTTCACAGCCCCCTGGTCGCGAACGCGACGGCTCCGTTTCGCGAGGCGCTCGAGGAAGTCGCCTATCGTCGGCCGACCGTTGCGGTCTTCGCGAACACGACCGCTCGGCAATATCCGGACAACCCGCACGACGCCCGCGATCTGTTGGCCAACCAGCTTGCCCAACCGGTTGAATTTATCCGGCAAATCGAGAACATGGCGGAAGCCGGGGCCCGCACGTTCGTGGAAGTCGGCCCCGGTACCGTGATGACGCGACTCGCAACCGCGATCCTGACTGGCCGACCGGATGTCGATTGCTTCGCGCTCGACGCGTCGGGCGGCAAGAAGCCGGGCCTGCTCGATCTGGCTCATGTACTCGCGCGACTCGCCGCGCGAGGTCACGCGATCGACCTGGGCCAATGGGAGGCGGGGTTCAAGTACTCGGTTCGCGTCGCCAGGCCGGGGCTCACGGTCCCGATCTCCGGCGCGAACTACGTGAAGCCTCGCCCGACGAAAGTTCCGTCCGCGAATGGCCGGCCGAAAGCACCCGCAGTTCCGCTCCTGAGGAAGGTAATGTCCGAGCACGCGGCCACGCCCGAATCGACGAACCTGGCCACCGCCCTGAGCGTCACGCAACAGAGCTTGCTCGCCTTCCAGCGCATGCAGGAGGAGACAGCCCGGCTGCACAAGCAGTTCCTGGACAATCAGCAACAGGCGCTCAACACGCTGCAAGCCCTCGTCGCCCAGCAACAGGCGTTGCTTGCGGGCCAGCCGATTGCGTTCGCACCGATCGTTGCTCCACCGCCGATCATTCAGCCAATCGCCGCGCCGCCAGCCCCGCGCTTCGAAGTCCCGCCCGCACCGAAGCCCGTCGCGCCAAAAACCTCACCCCCCAGCCCCCTCTCCGAAGCGGAGAGGAGCCCAAGTCCGGCCGCCGATTCGAGCGCGGTTCTGCTTTCGGTCGTGGCCGAGAAGACTGGCTACCCGGTCGACATGCTCGGCCTCGACATGGCGCTCGACGCCGACTTGGGGATCGATTCGATCAAGCGCGTCGAGATTCTCTCCGCACTACAAGAAAAACTACCCGGCGCGCCGGAAGTGAAGCCCGAACATCTCGGCACGTTGCACACGCTCGGCGACATCGTCAAGTTCCTGCGTGCCAGTTCGACGCCGAGCGTCGCCGCTACGGATTCGCCCACAGTTCACACGTCGCCCACCGCTTCGAACGTCGGCTCCGTGTTGCTTGCAGTGGTCGCGGAGAAGACTGGCTACCCGGCCGACATGCTCGGCCTCGACATGGCGCTCGACGCCGACCTGGGGATCGATTCGATCAAGCGCGTCGAAATTCTTTCCGCGTTGCAAGAGAAACTGCCCGGCGCGCCGGAAGTGAAGCCCGAACATCTCGGCACGTTGCACACGCTCGGCGACATCGCGGCCTTTCTCGGCGGGACGAGCCCACCAATCGTTGGCCCACCGATCACGCCGGTGCCGGAGGCCCCCCGCCCTTTCGACTTGGCGCTCACTCCCGACTCTGAAGAGAGTGAGCGCGATTCCCTCGACACCGTGACGTTCGAGCCGACCCCGCTTCCTGAGTCGCGGGCGACGGAGTACTTCGCGAACGGCGTCGCCGAAGCGATTGGTCCACTCGATGTTTTTCCCGCGGGCGACCGGGTGGTCCGCAGTATCGTGCGGCCGTTCCCGATTTCGCTCGATGGCATTCGCTCGCGCGTCAAGGTCGACAAGTTCGCGCCGGTCTGGCTCGTTGCCGATCAGTCGCAGTTCACTTCCAAGTTGTCGCAACAGTTCGACGCCGAGGGACTGCGGCCGCGAATCATTCCCTGGAACGATTCGGCCTTCGCGTATGAACCGAAGGGCCTCGCCGGGCTCGTGTTGATCGCCCCCGAGGGCCCCTGCGCGGACGACCTGCCGCTTCGTGCGTTTCGCTGGTTGAAGCGGGTCGCCCCGGCCCTCGCCGAGTCGGCCCGGTCCGGGGGGTCGTTTTTCGCGACGATCACGCAACTCGATGGTGCGTTCGGGTTCGGCACGCTCGACCCGGGCCGCGATCCTATTCAAGGTGCGTTCGCCGGGCTGGCGAAGACCGCGAGTCACGAGTGGCCGAAGGTCGTTTGCAAGGCGATCGACGTTGAGCCAGCCGCGACGAAAAGCGTCGCCCCGTTCGTCGTCGAAGAGATTCTGCTCGTCGGCCCGCCGGAAGTTGGTCTAACGACCAAGGGTCGCTTCTCGCTGAACACGGTCGATACGCCTGCTTACGCGAGCACCGATGACGTGGCTGAGCTTTCGGAAGGCGACGTGGTTGTCGTGTCGGGCGGGGCGCGCGGCGTGACGGCCGAAGCGCTGTTCCCGCTCGCTCGCTCGGTCCATCCGACATTCGTGTTGCTCGGCCGGACGGCCGTGACGGCAAGCGAACCCGAATGGCTCGCGGGCCTCACGGAAGAAGCGTCCATCAAGCAAGCGTTGATCGCCCACGCCAGCAAACCCAATTCGCCACGCGAGATTGGCGAGGAATGCAAGCGCGTACTCGCCCAGCGCGAGGTTCGCAAGAACCTGAAGAAGCTCCGCGAACTCGGCGCGGCCGCCGAGTACTTGCCCGTCGATGTACAAGACGCCGGCGCACTCACTGCGGCCCTCGCCGACGTGCGCGCCCGACTCGGCCCGGTCGCGGCGATCATTCATGGGGCCGGTGTGCTGGCCGACAAGCGAATCGAGGATCTGACCGAGGATCAGTTCCGCTTCGTGTACGGCACGAAGGTGACGGGCCTTCGCAACTTGCTGGCCGCGACAGAAGGCGATCCGCTCAAGGCGATCGTGCTGTTCTCGTCGTCGACCGGGCGCTACGGACGGACCGGCCAGATTGCCTACGCGGCCGCCAACGAAGTGCTCAACAAGTACGCCCAGAAGTTGAATCGGACGCGTTGTCGAACCGTCGCGATCAACTGGGGACCGTGGGACGGCGGCATGGTCACGCCCGCCCTGGCCAAAGTGTTCGCGGCCGAAGGCGTCGGCCTGATCCCCGTCGCCGAGGGCGGCGAGACGCTGTTGCGCGAACTGTCCGCCAGCGATCGGCCGGCCGAAGTCGTCGTGATCGCCCGACCGAATCGGGCCGAGGAGACCCTGACATTCGATGAACCGCCGGCCACGCTCACGACGATCTTCGAGCGCCAGGTCAGCCTGTTCGATCACGAAGTGCTCCGTTCCCACGTGATCAACGACAAGGCTGTCGTACCGCTCGTGTTGCATCTCGAATGGATGGCGCACGCGGTGATGCACGGCCATCCGGGGCTGAAGTTCCAGGGCTTCGACGATTTGCGGATTTTCCAGGGCATTCAACTCGACGAATCGAACCCGGCCACGATTCAGGTCCTGTGCGGCAAGGCGGTTCGCCGCGACGAACAGTTCGTCGTCCCGGTCGAAGTGCGTGGCACGAAGAACGGCCGTGACGTGACGCATTCGCGGGCCGAGATCGTGCTGGCGAATCAACTCGCCGAACCGCCGAACGCGAGCCAACTCCCCGAGACCGGGCCTTTCCAGCACTCGATGGAAGAAGCCTACGAACTGTTCCTGTTCCACGGCCCCGATCTGCGCGCACTCGATCGCGTCGATGGCATCGGCGAGCTCGGGGCCCTCGCGTTCGCGGCAACCGCGCCGCCGCCGGGCGACTGGATGACGCACCCGGTTCGCGGTGCCTGGCTGGCCGACCCGCTCGCTCTCGATGCCGCGTTTCAGTTGCTGATCCTGTGGAGCTATCGAGCCCGTCGATCGGCCTCGCTACCGTGCTACGTCGGCAAGTATCGGCAGTTCCAGCGCGTGTTTCCCGGCGAAGGCGTGCTGATCGCCGCGCAGGTGACGCGCGACAACGGCACGACCGCCCGCGCCGACATCGAATTCATCGGCGCCGACGGCCGACTCGTCGCGAAGATGACCGACGCCGAACACGTGATCGACGCGTCCCTGAACGAAGCCTTCCGTCGCGGCCGCCTGTTGCCGCCGACCGGGCACACGGTGGTGAAGGCCGGGCGGGGGTGAATTTGTCTTTCTCCCCTCTCCGCTTCGTAGCGGAGTGGGGACCAATCCGCCACCAAGGACACACATCGCGTGCCGCGCGTCGGGATCGTGATCATCGGCCGCAACGAGGGGGATCGATTCCGCCAGTGCCTCGACACGGTCGCGTCGGCGAATTGCTCGACGACTTACGTCGATTCCGGGTCCACCGATGACAGCCCCGCTTTGGCTCGCTCACGGGGAGTCGACGTCGTCGAACTCGACCTCACCGTACCTTTCACGGCCGCTCGCGCTCGCAACGCCGGCTTCGAGCGACTTGTGCAAATCGCTCCGAACATCGAATTCGTTCAGTTCATCGATGGCGATTGTGAAATGGCATCTGGATGGCTCGATGCGGCCACGCGAACGCTGGACGATCGGCCAGAGGCTGTCGTCGTGTGTGGCCGACGCCGCGAGAAGTTCCCGAACGCGACGGTCTACAATCGGCTCTGCGACCTCGAATGGGACACGCCGATCGGCCCGGCGCTCGCCTGCGGCGGCGATGCCTTGTTTCGCGTTGACGCGTTTCGAAAGGCCGGCGGTTACCGGGCTGAACTGATCGCCGGTGAGGAGCCGGAACTCTGCGTACGCTTGCGAGCAAACGACGGCCAGATTCTGCGAATCGATGCCGAGATGACCCGACACGACGCGGCGATGACTCGCTTCGGCCAGTGGTGGAAGCGGAACGTTCGCGCGGGCCATGCCTACGCCGAGGTC
>JANLUE010001053.1:0-4482 GCA_031363325.1 Gemmataceae bacterium | reverse complement strand
AGCACGACGCGGCCGAACGCGATGCGACCATGGCGAAGTTCCGCGCGAAGGTCGAACTGCTCGTCTCGGAATTGCGAAAGGTCGACGGCGTCTCGGTCCTGATGCCGGCCGGCACGTTCTACGTGTTCCCCGACGTGTCCGCGATTTGCAAGCGCCTGGGCATCACTTCGCACGGACTGGCGATGTACCTGCTCGTCGGCGCGGACGATGCGAAGGGCGTGGCGTGCCTGGGCGGCGAATGCTTCGGCGACGCGGGCCGTGGCTTCCTCCGCTTCAGTTGCGCCGAGCCCGACGAACGATTGGTGGAGGCGGTGAAGTTCCTGGCGGACGCTGTCACGCGGACCGAACGAGTGCGTGCGTTCCTGGAGGCGAATGCGAAGTATCGGGGGTGAGTCGATGGCGCCCCGCGATCACATTCATCGGTGACACTATCAAAACTCCAGATGTGAAGCCTCACTTCCGATGCGCCAGGTTCGCTTGTAGCAGCGCCAGGACGGCCGCCTCTTCGGGGGCGAGGTCTTTCAGTCCCTTCATGGCGTCGGCCGTCCGTCGGCGCAAGGCGTCGAGCATCGTGCCGCTCAAGTACGTGTCGATCACCCGGGGATGGACGTAGGACTGGCGACACACCGTTGGCGTGTTGCCGAGTCGGCGCGCCACGGACTTGACGGCGGCAACGACGTTCCGCTTCGCCTGCGTCTCGGAGTCGAACGCCTCGAACTCTTGCAGGGCGAGCGCCGTCAGCACCGTGCCGGCCCAGGTGCGGAAGTCCTTCGCGGAGAAATCGTCGCCCGAGACTTCGCGCAAATATTCGTTCACGTCGGCCGACCCAATGTCGCAGACGCGGCCATCGTCGTCCAGGTATTGCAGGAGTTCCTGACCCGGCAAGTCCTGGCAACTCTTCACAACGGCCGCCAAGCGGCGATCCGCCAGTTCGACCTCGTGCTTCACGCCGCTCTTACCCTTGAACCGGAAGTGGATCACCCCCGCGCCGATCTCGGCGTGTCGATCGAGCAACGTCGTCAGGCCGAATGAGCCATTCTCCCGAGCGTATTCGTCGTTGCCGACGCGAATCAGGCTGGTCTCGAGCAATCGGACGACGGCCGCGAGGACTTTGCGACGTGGCAAGCCCGCTCGCTTCAGGTCGCGCTCGACCGTCCGGCGGATGCGCGGCAACGCTTTGCCGAACGCGGTCATCCGGTCGTATTTCGCTTCCTCCTGGTCGGCCCGCCAATCGGCGTGATAGCGGTATTGTTTGCGACCCTTGGCGTCGCGGCCGACGGCCTGGAGGTGCCCGTTGGCGGACGAACAGATCCACACGTCGGTCCACGCGGGCGGAATGACCAGGGCGTTGATTCGAGCTAGCGTCGCCGGCTCGCGAACGATTGTTCCCGTCGCGTTGACGTACTTCACACCACGCCCCGATTTCAAGCGATGTAGGCCGGGTTCGGCGTCGGAGACGAATCGCAGTTTGGACATGGCGGCGAGCAATGCAAATCGAGTGCCCCGGAATTCTGTCCGCCGCGTTTGCGAAACCGAATAGTTGATCGTGAGAAGCGCCGGCCGATCCGGTCGGCGCGCACGTCCGCGAGTGCCGAACATGCGCCGACCCACTGGCCCCGGCCGAGTCGATCCCTTACCCGTCCGACCCAATCCACCCGCGATCGTGTCCGGCCTCCTGTTCAACTTCGACATCGACGACGATACCGTGAAACTCGAACACATCATGTGGCTCGAGATCAACGTCGTCCCGCTGTTGCGTTCGCCCGGGCTTCAGATCAGCTTGCGCGGCACGGCGAGTCGCTCTGGAGCAGCCGATTACAACAAGAAGCTCTCCGACCGCCGCGTCGAGGCGGTGAAGAACCACTTGCTTGGCCGTGGCGCACCGGCCGCCGCCTTCGCCGGAATCGGGGCGGGCGAAGGGGACGCCGATCTCGCCGGCCAGAAAGACGGCACCGAGGACGAGCGGTTCCGGGCCGTCGGCCTGACTCTTCGCCGCACGGGTCGCCCGGGCCTCGTGCAAATCACCCGCGTGGACCCGCGGGGCGAAAACGACGGCTTCGACGCCACGACGATTCCCCACTGGTTGATGCTTCCCTTCGAGGAGCCCGAACGCACCTTGCGCGTGCGCAACGGGGCCGGCCTGGTTCCGTTCACCACGAATCGCACGGCCGCCGAAGTCGTCGATCCGCTCACGGGTCGCCCTCTGGAAGTTCTGACCAGCGACAATGAAATCATTTACATTCGGGGCACGATCACCGGCAGCACCGAAATCAGTTTTCGCGAAGCGAATGGCGTCGCCCATGGCCGTATCATTGTGGCGAACGTCGCGAAGAAGACCGTGAAAATCGCCTTCCACTACGTGCAGAACCGCGGCGTCGGCACCACGCGAAACCCCGGCGACGAAGTGGACTTCGTTTCCGAAATGAACGACATCTACTTGCCGCAAGCGAACATCGAGTTCGAGACGATTGAGGCTCATCGACTGCGGATCACACAGAACCTCGGCCGCGAAGTCAACGAAAGCCAAAGGCACTCGTCCGGCTTCACCGAGTGGGAAATCATCACGTCCAAGAACTTGAACAAGAACGCCCGAATCAACGTGTTCTTCGTCCGCGAGCTCGAACAGGGCGACGAAGGCGACGCCACGGTCGACGATGCGGATGCGCTCGCCACGATCGGCGGGGTCGAGTGCGTCTTCGAGGACAGCTCCGGCTCCGATATCGGCGAGACCTTGGCCCACGAGGCCGGTCACTCGCTGGGCGCCCGGCACAACAAGCCGATCACGTCTTCGATCGACATGTTGATGTGGGATACGACCGACCAGCGCGGCCGATTCCTCCCGCGCGTGCACGTCGAATTGATGCGAAGCAAGGCGTGAACCGCTAGAATGCTCGAATGCAAACGTTTGTCGTTGGGCGCGGCGACGCCGACCAAACCGTCGCCGCGTTCTTGCGCGCCCGGCTCGACTTGCCGTGGTCGCGCGCCAAGAAACTCGTCGAGTCCGGCACCATCAAGGTCGCCGGCCAACGCGTGACCGACCCGGCCCATCGACTCAAGCTCGGCAAGCGCGTCGATGTCGTCGGCCAAGAACCGACCCCGTCGCGCAAAGCGACCCGCGCTCGTTTGCCGTCGGCCCCGAAGTACGATGGGCCGCAGCCGATCGTCGTGTACTCGGACGACGCGCTCGCGATCGTCGAGAAGCCGGCCGGCCTGACCACGATGCGACACGCCGAAGAAGCCGAGGAATTCGGCGAACGCGGCCAGACGTTCCTTCCCGTCACCCTCGCCGAACTCCTGCCCGCGATGCTCGGCCAACCGGGCAAGGCGGTTCGCCCGGTCCATCGCATCGACCGTGATACAACGGGCCTCCTGGTATTTGCCCGCGTGAAGTCTTCCGAAGCCGAGTTGAACAAACAGTTCAAGGCGCACACGATCGAGCGGAAGTACTTCGCCCTGGTGCGCGGCAAGCCGGAAGCCGGCAAGCTCGAATCACACTTCGTCCGCGATCGCGGCGACGGTCGACGCGGCAGCTCGACGGACGGCGTCGGCCAACGGGCGATCACGCACGTCACCGTCAAGGAACGACTCGGCGAGTTCGCGCTCGTTGAATGTCGATTGGAGACCGGGCGAACGCATCAGGTGCGCATTCATTTGGGCGAAGCCGGCTGGCCCCTGTGCGGCGAACGCGTCTACGATCGCCCGATCGATGGCGCCCCGCACCCGGACAATAGCGGTTCGAAGCGGCCGATGCTGCACGCGACCCGACTGGCCCTGACGCACCCGGCCACCGGCGAACGCATGTCGTGGGAGAGCGAATTGCCGGCGGACTTCGCGGCGTTGCTCGAGCGGCTGAGGGGATGAAAACCGGGCTGAAAGGAGGTTCAGACTCCTATGGCGGACTGTGGGGAACGGCGACTGCTAAAGCGCGCCTTGAACCAATCGACGTGTCGCGACATATGTAACACTCGTCGAGAATCTGGTTTTTCGCTTGCGTTTCCGTCTTGGGCTTGTTCAAATTGAGATGGGAATCGAGGAGAGATCGTCATGACACCACTGTCGCGCAATTCTCGGTGCGTAGCCTTCGTCGGCTGCGCCCTTGCCGCCATACTCGTGATCCGGACGTGGATTGGCTCCGTACCAACCGCTCGGGCCGACGGAGAACCGAACGTCGCCAAGAAGATGAAACTGTCCGATGTTTACACAACGAGCGAGCAAAAGGGACTGATCGCCTTGCGGAAGTCTTATTTTTATCCGTCCGAGGAAAGCGAACGGATGAGCGAGATTGATCGCAGCTATTCCGATAACGGACGTTCGAAGCCGATCGCGTTGTTCGTCCGCGGCGATACCGTTCGCGAAGCACTCCAGGCAACAATTCGCGCCCTCAAGCCGAAGGGCAGCCCCAAGAACTTCATCGGACCGACGGATACCAGCAAGAGTAACATCCTTTGGCTCTTTGTTTACGTTGGACATAGTAGCTCTCAA
>JANLUE010001144.1:0-5096 GCA_031363325.1 Gemmataceae bacterium | reverse complement strand
TGGCCGCGGACTCGGTTTCTCGATTGGCTCGCGAGTTCTGGAAAGGTCGCGGCGGGACCGCGTTGCTCGCGTTCGTCTGGCTGATCGTCGCGGCGATTTACAGCAGCCAGGGCGTGCGACCGAACGAGATCACGGACGACTTCATTCGGCTCGGCGGCGTGCACGAAGAGTTTGTCGGCGCGCTCGAAGAAGATCGGCGGCGCAACGACGATCGCCGCGACTCGCGACGCTATGGGGACGAACGCGACGACTTTGACGATGAGCCGGCCGATCGTCCGCCGCCGCGCCGACGCGACTACGAAGACGATCGGCCGCGTCGCCGGTCGGACGAAGACGATCGCCCCCGCCGCCCAAGGCGCGACGACGACGAATAGATTCTCCCATGCCGGCCTGTCGCCGTGGCCGCGACCTTTCCAGAACTCGCGAGCCAATCGAGAAACCGAGTCCGCGGCCAAAAATCGGCAAGATCGGACGGAGAAGCGAAGGTGGAAGGGATAGCGAGTGACGACAAGTTCAGTCGACTCGCGACACGATGAACAACTGCCCCTCGTAGGACTCGAACCTACAACCCGCTGACTAAGAGTCCGGAGGACCGAAGTCCCAAGTCCAAGTCCCACGAGGAACTTCAGCCACCCGACTCAAACGGGCGTAGTGAACCACAAAACAAAGAGGTCGCGTCCGACCTGTCCGCCCTCGTGGCCGCATGGCCGACCTTGCCCGAACACATCCGGGCCGCGATCCGGGCCCTCATGGGGACCGCCACGGCTACGCCGTCAACGTCAGCAAAACTTCAGGTGAATCGCGGAAACGAGGGTCACAACGACGGCCAGAAAGAAACAATGTGAGCGGACCCGACCGTTCCCGCGACGGTCGGCATTGGTGCCTTGCCGGGAAGGACCCGCGGCCGGCCCGACGCCGCAAGTCATCCCCGACTACACGGTGCACTATCAATACGATCTGGTCGGCAACCGTTTGATGAAATCGAAGTGGAACGCCCTGTCAGTTACGCCTCCTGCCCGAGTGCAAACCTCCTCGCGCGAGGCGGGGCGGGTCCTACTTGCCGATCGCCACCACTTTCAAGATTTCGTCTCCGTAGTGGTTGATGACCTTCACGGCGATTCGGCCGGACTTCGGCGGGTCGAAGGGCACGCTCGTCGAACCGTAGAGCTTTGACCATTCGCCTTCGTCGATTTCGGCACGGAGTGCCTTCTTCAGTTTCTCGTAGGGTTCGTCCGCGCCGCAGAAATAGGCCTGGCGGACGAAGAAGCTCTGGCCGTCGTAGTCCGTGTCGATGAACCAGCAAGCGATGTCGTCCGTGCCGCCGGTCCGCACCTCGCCGGTCGTGGGGTCGAAGACATCGAGGCCTCGGATCGTGACCGTGACCTTGCCTTTCTTCGACTCGACCTTCAAGTCCGGCTCGCCGAACACCGTGAACAGGTTCCCCGCTCCGGTCTTCTTCAGGAGCTCCTGGCCCGTCGCGTCGCCGAACATCGCCAGGTCCGGGTTCATTCGGACGGGAAGCACCCGAAGCTTGCCGAACTGAATCTCTTTGGTCAACTCGCCGGTCTGTTCGTGAACGCCGGCCTCGAACGAGAACGCGCACACGAGCAACACATCGGGCCGGCTCCCTTTGATCGCCTCCAGGGCAGCCTCCTTGATCCACTGATCGCCGACGGTCCCCAACTCCGGCCCGACGCTGACCCGCACGCCGAGCCCATCCGAAGTCGTCCCCTCGGCCTGGATGTACGTGCCGGGGAACGGGTCGAGCCGGTCGAACGTCATGCGCTGGGCCTTGGTCATTCCCTTGACGCCGGCCTTGCGCAGGTTGTCGAGCACGAGTTGGAGATAAGGCACACCGCCTGCTAACGCAGGCGCCTCGCACAGCGAACCCAGCGAGCCGGCGGCGTTAGCCGCCGGTGGATTCGTCGCTGCAGTCCCACCGGGCAACTCGCGGTGCGGCGACAAACTCTCGACCGTGAACGGACCGCAGACGCGAACGATCCCCTTGTCCTCGTAGGGTTGATCGAACAGCGTCTCGGTGTCGGCGTGGCGTTGGATGGCCGCGTCGATCTCGGCGCGGGACATGCCCTCGCGAATGTCGGGGTTGTTGGCGATGCTTTTCAGTGTGACGTGCGGAACCGACTTGTAGACGAAACCGCGATGGATGTCCGGGTCCGATTGAGAGGTTGGGTTCTTCGGGGTTCCGTCGGCGGGTGGGTTCTTCGGGGTTCCATAGGGGCTGGGGTTCATCGGGGTTCCACCGGGGGTGGGGTTCTTCGGGGTTCCACCGGCGACTAACGTCGCCGGCTCGCTGCGTTCACCCTTGGAGGCCTTGCCCTTCGTTGAACTCAGCGAGCCGGCGGCGTTAGCCGCCGGTGGAATCGAACTCGCCATCGAATCCGCGCCACGATCATCGACCCCCAACTCCCGAAGCTTCTTCCGCCCCGCCGCGCTGTCCGCGAGCAAGAAATACGGGTACCGCGCCGCCATCAATCGGGTGCGAGCCAACGAAAGAGCCACGCGCGAAGTATCAATCGTGATCCAGCGCCGACCCCATTGCTCTGCGACGTAGGCGGTCGTCCCAGACCCGCACGTCGGGTCGAGCACAAGGTCGCCGGGGTCTGTTGTCATCAGAAGGCATCGCTCCACGATTTTCGTCGATGTCTGCACAACATAGGTTTTCTCCATTGAACTGCCCGATTGCGTATCGTCCCACAGATTCGTTAACGGGAAGGCGGGGAAATCGTCGTGATATCGGACATAGTTAATGGTTGAGCCCGCAACCGTCACTCTGTTGGCGTGAATAAGGTGGCTCATTCCGGCCTCGTTCGTTTTCCAACGTGCCTGCATCGATGGTCGATACGTCTGTCCTGCGATGGTGACGGGAAACCATGATGCAGCTCCTTCGCCTTTCTCGCGGCCCATGCTCTGGCTCGTGAGGATTTGCAGACGAAATGCTTTAGCGTTGCGGGGCAGAAGACGAGAATCCCGTCGTTCCTCTGCGGTCATTGGCCGCCGTGAGCCGTCGATAAGTTCGAGTGACGTATAAGCCTCGCCTCCCTCGCCTCCGACCTCGCGTTCCCGGTAAATCTGACGGTATTTGATATGTTCGATGTTCTTCGCGTACCACAACAGATAGTCGGCTGTTCCGGGAAGGAGTTCGCCCGTAGCCCCGCTTGTCTTCTTAACTGTGATTAGTGCCACATTGTTAAGACTTCCGAAGACCTCATCCAGTAGGGAACGCACAAGATGCACGTTCAAATCTCCGATCTGAACAAACACACTGCCACTCTCCGTCAACAAGTCTCGGGCCGAAGTCAGCCGATCGCGCAGGTAGGTCAGGTAACTGTGGATGCCGAGTTCCCAGGTGTCGCGGAAGGCTTTGATCTGTTCCGGCTGGCGGGTCAGGTCTTCGACCTTGGCGTCCTTCACGTCGCGCTTGCGCGTGCTCACCTGCCAGTTCGAGCCGAACTTGATGCCGTAGGGCGGGTCGAAGTAGATGCACTGCACCTTGCCGCGCAGGCGTTCCTTCTCGGCGAGCGAGGTCATCACGAGCAGGCTGTCGCCGAGGATCAGGCGGTTCGTCCAGTGTTGCGAATGCTGGTAGAACTCGAGCTTCTTCTGGAAGTCGTCGAGGCCATTGAAGTCGGCGAACAGGTCGGCGGTCCGGGGCCGACCGACGGCGGCGCGGGCCTTCAGGTCTTCGATGATCGCCTGCGGATGAATCTTCTCCTGCACGTAGATCGGGACGGCCGGTACCACGAGTCCGCGCGCGTCCTGTTCGTCCTTCCCCTTCCAGACGAGTTGCGGATCGAGGGACGGGTCGCGGGGATATTGCACGGTCTTGGGCCTGGCGTAATCGGCGAAGGCGGACAACTCGCGCGTCGGAATATTGGGCCGCGTGTCGGTCGTGTGGGTGAGGGCGTCCACGGGGACGGAGGCGGGCTTCGGGGCGGCGGACTTGCGTGGGGCACGGGGCATGTTCAGGGCACCTGGGGCGGGTTGGGTTTGTTGACGCGAATGAGCTGTCCGTTCATCGAAGGAACGGAAGACAAGGCTGCATGGATGCGGGCGGCAACCGCCTGGCGGTCCGGGTCGTCCCGCACCGTGACGATGCCGAAGTGGTTGGGATCGACTCGGTGGAGGCGATAAAAGTGCCTTCGATTTTTGGTAAGCACGGTACGACCGAGTTGTATCGCTCTCGCGAGCACGTCCGGATCGGGGACGCCAATGCTCGCTCGGCCATCAGCACCGACGGTCAATACGTCGTGGCCGAGAGCCAGAAGAGCGGCGACGATTGGACCCGGAAAATCCTCATCGGCGTAGAGTTGGGCCATCGAGCGTTACTCGTCGGAGTCATTCTGGCGGATCGCCTCGGCGATCTCGGCCGGGTGCGCGGCCGCGTATCGCCACGCGGCGTCCAACTCAGTCCGGGTCAGTGGTGGGTCGTAGTCGGTCAAAAGTTGCTCTTCGGTGATTCCGAGCGACCGCGCTTCCACCAGCATCCAGACCGCGATCCGCCGTCGGCCGATGCAAGCGTCACCGCCACAAACGCCCGGAGTCTTCCGGATTGACGGTTCCATCCCGGTCCGCGGCGCGACCTCGACGCGAGTGCCCTCGGCGAGCGGCGGCCCACCTGGGTCAAGGACCACGACGCCATTCTGAAACGTGCCTTCAAGTGACATGAATTCGCCCTCGAACGGATGGCGTTCCATCGCCATTCAAACTTGCCCACAGTATATCACGGACGGTTTGGTGATAGACCGGATCCGCACGGTATTCCCGCCAGGCCGCGGCGTTAGCCGCCGGTGAACGCTGAATAAAACAGACGTAAGCTTCTTTCATAGTGCGAGCCGACAGCAGCCGGTGGAATTGCCAGGGACTCGCAACTTTTTCAGAAGCCAGCGAGCCGCCGGCGTTAGCCGCCGGTGCATTCGCCGGTAGGGCTCCGAGGTCGATTCGTTCCAGCGGCGGCTAACGCTGCCGGCTCGCTTTGTTCCGGAGGCTTTGAATCCATTTGATTCGGTGTTCCACCGGCTAACGCCGCCGGCTCGCTGGTTTCTGAACAGTGTTGCGAGTCCTTGGCGACTCCACCG
>JANLUE010001048.1:0-3611 GCA_031363325.1 Gemmataceae bacterium | reverse complement strand
GTTCATCGCGGACCCGGTCCGGCGACTCCTGTTGGAGCGTCACGCGATAGAATTGATCGCGGCCCGCCTGCAACGCCGGCCCGAGGTCCCAATCGATCGAGAGATACTCGAACGACTCCACGTCCACTTGACTCAACAGGTGCCGAAAATAGTCCAGCGGCTCCACTTCCTTCTTGGCAACCTTGACCGAGAAACGCGGCAAGAAGATCTTCCCTTCAAAAAGCTTGAAGTGTTCCCGGAACAAGTCTCTCACCCCGGCGATCGGCTTCTCGTTGCCGACCGCGCGTTCCGTTCGGTCCAGAACGCTGGCCGCGTCGCCCTGATAGCCCTCCTTTTCCAAGGCTTTCTTCACTTCCTCCGTGATCTTCGCGGCCGACTTTCTCAGGCAGTAGACGTAGCTCTCGTTCAACGACGCGACGGGGGTTCGCGCCTGGCCCGGTTGGCGCAACACCCGGCCAACGAGTTGCGTCATGCTCTGTTGACTGGCCGTGTTGTTCAACGAAACCAGGATGTACGCGAACGGGCAATCCCAACCTTCCTGAAGGGCCGCCTTCGTGATGATCCATTCGATCGGGCAGCCATCCGCCAACAAGTCGATGCCTTCGATGTCGTCCTTGTCGGACGATTTGATGGCGATGGCCGACTCGGGTACCGCCAACTTTTGAATGAGGTGTTCCTTCACGTCCTCGCTATGGACGAAGCCCGAATCGCGCTGATCGGCCCCGGTCCGCTCGACCTGAACGAGCACGATCGGTCGGATGTACCGCCCGGTCTTGCCGTAGCATTCGACCGCGTCGTTCCACAACGCCCGGCGCTTGTCGGCCGCCTTGGCGAGGCACACTTTCCAATCCTTCTCGTACGAACTCGAAACGTTGATCGGCAGCTTGATCATCTCCTCGTCCAGAAGCTCCTGTCCGGTCACGCGAACGAGTTCGTTGGCCCCCGTCGGTGGCGTGGCCGACAGTTCGACGACGAGGCTCGGGTTGAACCCCCGAATCGTCTCCCGCGCGAGCTGGCTCGTCGCCTTGTGGCCTTCGTCCAGCACGACGACCGGTTCGCAGAGACGGACCAAGTTGGCGAGTGAAGTCTTGACGAGATACTGCCCGCGTTCCGGGTCTTCGGCCAACATGTCCAGGTTGGGAACGCGCTCCTTCAGGGCCTTGTGTTTGTCCGGCTCGTTCTCCGGCGGAAAATGCTGGACGATGTTCCCGCCGCTATCGCGGAAGAATTTGAGTTGTTCGCGGTCGGCCCGATTCGTACTCGGCAACTTGAGCATCAGGATGTTCAAACTGTTCGCGAGCTGGGTCGGCGTCAGGCGGGCGATTTCGTGCTTCTCCCAGACTTCGAGTCGGCGCGACAAAGCGTGTTCGAGCGACTCGCGGTAGAAGTGCCGGCGATCGCGAAAAGCCCGGAGAGTGTCTTTGTAGATTTGATCGCTTGGCACGACCCACAGGACGAGACCGGCCCCGTTCCGCGCGGTGAGGATCGTCTGATGCGCGAGCCCGAGGATCTGCGTGCCGAGCAACGTCTTGCCGCCCCCGGTGGGCACCTTGATGCAGATCGTCGGCAGATCGCGGCCGGTGGCGGTCTTGTGCTCGGTGTAGGCTCGGGCGATCGGGAACATTTTCGCGGCCTCGTCCCAAGCATCGAAGGACGCGTGCTTGTTCGTCGCCGGTTCCTTGGCGCGGAATCGGAGAAACGTTTGAACTTCGTTGATGACGCGTTCTTGATATCGTTTCAGCGCCATGGTCCCCTCCTCACTTCAAGTTGCCGGGAACCAACATGGAACGAAGCGATTTTCCGGTTCGAGTCTCCCATCGGGTCAAGTCTTCGCGGTGCATCCAAAACTTCTCGCAATAGACGACCAGCTTCTTGCACTTCTCGGCCGCTCCAATTGTCTTGAGCCAATCGGTGTCGAGCGAGGGATGGGCGTCGGCCTTCGGCGAGTAAAGCAGGTAGTAGGCCGTGCCTCGATGTTCCCCGAGTCGCCCCGTTTTCTTGTCGACGGCCTTCGGGTCGAATTCCTGACTCGTCTCCGTGTAGAAGACGTACTTGGCCATCTCGTCAAACGACGGCCATACCTCGCCGAGATCGCGGAACTCGCCAAGCAACGGTTCGCCAACGCGAGCGTAGGTGAAGGAACCGCCGAGGCCGAGAATTTTCTCGGTACTTGTTCCAGATATTGCCCGATTGTAACCATGAATAACCCGCCGAATTCGCTCCGACGTGATCTGTTTTGTCAAATTGAATTTGGCCGCTTCTTGTTCCTTGTTGTCATGTGGCTGCTGGACCAAAACAAAGCGACGCGATCCTCCGTCATCATTGTTTGCGGCCAATACTGCGTGGCCAGTGGTGCCACTTCCTGCAAATGAGTCCAGCACGATTGAATCGGTGTCCGTAAACAGTGAGAGAATTCGGAGCAATAGCTTTAATGGTTTCGGCGTATCAAATGGGGACTCGCCATCAAACAACGATTTTAGTTCGAGAGTGGCTTCTTTGTTGTGGCCAGCGAACGAATAAGACCACCACGTGTTCGGTGTCAATCCTTCCGTGGTTTCCTCCAAGAACGCCTTCAACATCGGGCGACCCTCGCCGCCTTTCCCAAACCAAATCCGATTGTCGTCGAGCCATTTTTTGAATTGTCCTTCATTGCATCGCCAAAATCGACCAGGTGGGGGATTGAATTTCTTTCCCGTTGGTCCCACGATTGTAAATACGCCCGCCTTGTATGGCTTGCTTGCCGACAAGTCTTGAGCGCGCCAGTCGCCCCGCTCATCGTTGTCCGGGTTCTTATAGTCTTCAAGTTGTGTTTCATCTCGATCAATCTTGTTGACTTGCACCTTCGATCGATCGCGCGAAAACACCAGAATATGATCGTGCATGTCGGAAAGAAACTGCGCCGTGACATTGGAGACATAGCGCTTTTGCCAAACGATATGTGCGATAAAATTGTGTTCGCCAAAAATCTCATCTAACAGAATTCGAAGGTGTGCGACTTCGTCGTCGCCAATGGAGATTAAGATTACTCCATCGTCCCGCATCAATTCGCGCAACAGTTGCAGGCGCGGGTACATCATGCAGCACCACTTGTCATGCCGGCTCGCGTCCTCTTCTTCTTTGCCGACGACTTGACCGATCCACTCCTTGAACTGAGGTTGCGTCAAGTTGTCGTTGTAGACCCAGCTTTCGTTGCCCGTGTTGTAGGGCGGGTCGATGTAGACGCATTTGATCCGGCCTGCGTGCGTTGGCAGGAGGGCCTTCAGGGCCAGCAAATTGTCGCCTTCGATGATGAGGTTGCCATCGAAGTTCGGCTTCTCACCTTTTGGCAAAACGGAGAGTTTCGCATCCAGATCCAGCGCGTGATGCGGCACCGTGTAATGATGCGATTCGACGGCCGACTTTCCTTTGAATTGCAAGACGGGCATGGCCGACCTCCTGGGCCGTACGACGCAAATGAACTCTCTTCCATCACTATTCAAAGGAACAGAGGTGTCAAGGACTGTCTTTGAACCATCTGGTCAAGCCCGACGACCGCACGAAAGAATTGATTGACGAGTACGCCAAGCTCCACCCGGACGACGTCCGCATCGATGTGGCGTGGCGTTAGCTTC
>JANLUE010001060.1:0-2284 GCA_031363325.1 Gemmataceae bacterium | reverse complement strand
GCTTACGTCAACGTCGATGACCGTGCGGCCGAGTCGGCGAAGGAGTTCGGCCGTCCGTGGCGCGCTCGAGCTGACGAGCACCGCATCGGGGAGGACCAGGACGTTCGCCCCGGCCGGTTCGTCGGGCACGTCGATCAGCCGCAAGCCCGCGAACGGGGCGACTTCGATCCAGTCGCGCTGAACCAAGATGGTCGAGTCGTCGAGCGCGGAACAGGCGCTCTTCAGGTGCAGGCAGCCGGTCACCTTCACCGGTACGACGGAATACCCAAATGGCGCGACGCGATCCGCGAGCGCCCGTTGTCCCGGCGGGCCGGTGCGGCTCGATGTGCCAACGAACAGTGTTCGCCCGACGCGAAGGACATCGCCGCCATCCAGAGTTACATCGGCCGGGAGTCGAACGACTTCGCGAAACGGCATCACGGCGGCCGCGATCGAATCCACCTCGCCGCGACGGCTCGGCGCGGCCGGCGATGTGAGCACCGCGAGTTCGTCCAAGACGATGGCCGTATCTTCGACGAAGACGCCATCGGGATGGCCGGCCAGAGCCGGGAGTTCCGTGACCGCGAGGCCACACCGCGTCAGGGTCGAAAGGTATTCGCCATGTTGATGAATCGCCCGATCGACGTCGATCGAGTCGCGGGAGAGATGGGTCAATTCGCACAGGGCGAGTTCCCGGCCCGGAGCGCGGGTGATGGCCTGAAGCATCCGTCCAATGTACACTTTGCTTCACGAACTGGAATGTAACATGGCCGATTTTCCGTACTCGACGCACTTGAACGTCCTCTACGACCAACTCCAGGTCGTGGACGTGCCGGCCCTCGTCGCCGCGTGCACGCGCCCCTGGTACAACCAGACCCTGTGCCGCGTGAACGACTCCGTCATTCGGCTCGGCGTCCTTCAGGGCGAATATCACTGGCACAAGCACGATACTGAAGACGAGTTCTTCTTCGTCGTGAGCGGCCAATTCCTGATCGACCTCGACGACCGGACCGTTGTCCTCGGGCCGGCCCAGGGGTTCGTGGTTCCCAAGGGCGTTCGCCATCGACCCCGCGCCCCGGAAAAGACGGTCGTCCTGATGGTCGAAGGGGCTGGCATTGTGCCGACCGGGGACCCGTGACGGCTGCGTCGAACTCGTCGAGGGTGACGTGTCGTCCGTGATCTTTGGGCCCGAACTTATGGCGCAACAGGGTTGGCATGATATCCCCTAGATCTGGCGCGGGTCGATCACCAACTCGAACCCCGGCAACAAGTCGGTCGTGTAGGTTTCTCCATAGGCGAAGGCTTGTGGCTTCTTCCACTTGCCGGACCGGGCACGACGGTAGACCGTGAGCGTGGGTTGCTCCGCACTCGGCACTTGCTCCAGAAGCCAATATTCACGAATTGACGAAACCCTTTGGTACAAACTGACATTGCGAACGAAATCCTTTCTCTCGCTGCCCGGAGACACGATTTCAACGACGATCGCCGGACTGATCTCCGCCCAATCACGATCGTCGAATGGAGTGTCGTCCGAAAAGAACTCAAAGTAGATCGCCAAATCCGACTCGGGGCACGTCACGTCCGATTCGCGATCGACGAAGACTCGCGCCGGTCGAGAAATGTAGCGAATCGGGCACTTGGGCTTGGTTCGCCAGTAGTTGACGAGGGTCCAATAGAGCCAGTCGTCGAGTTGTTGATGCGGGAAATGGGCCAGTGGCGACACGTCGATTCTCCCGCCGATGAGTTCGTACTTCCAACCGGACTTCCAGTCGGCGGCGTCGAACTCTTCGAGGGTGACGTGTCGTCCGTGGTCCTTGGGCCCGAACTTGGGGCGCGTCAGGGTTGGCATGTTGCCTCCACTAGCCAATTAATTCGCGGATCGGGTCGCCGTAGGGCAGGATGGGCATCGGCCGGCCGGTGTGGTCGGGGAACGATGTCTCCGGGTTGATGCCGAGGTGCTTGTACATGGTCGCCCACAGGTCGTTCGGCGACAAGGGGCGATCTTTCGGATGGCCCCCCAGGGCGTCCGTCGAGCCGACGACCTGGCCGACTTTCATGCCGCCGCCCGCGACGACGAGCGACATCGATTGTGGCCAGTGATCGCGGCCGGGTCGATTGTCGCTCTTCTGGTATTCGAGCTTGGGTGTTCGGCCAAACTCGCCAGTCACAATCAACATCACTCGCTTGTCGAGTCCACGCGCGTAGAGGTCTTCGATCAGGGCGGTGACGGCGCGATCGTAGTGCGGCAGGCGATACTTCGCGTCCGTGAACAGATGGCAGTTCACCGCGTGCGAATCCCAGTTGT
>JANLUE010001015.1:0-1941 GCA_031363325.1 Gemmataceae bacterium | reverse complement strand
GTAGAGCGTTTTCTTGTCGGCCGAAATGACCAACGGCGAATTGGGCTGTTCGTCCGGATGTGGAAACGAGAAGCGCTCCTTGCCGGAGCGAACGTCGTAAATTCGGGCGGTTTTATCGAAGAGGCCGACCATGACCTGGCCATCGTGGCTCAGGGCAATTCCGGCCGTGGTCAGTTCGGTGGTGGTGAAATACGGTTTGCCGGAGCGCAGGTCGGCGACAACGACTCCGCCGCTCGGGGCCATGTACGCGATCGTTTCGCCGTCGCCGGACATCCACGGCGCGCCGTCTTGAAATGGTGAAGGCATTTCCTTGAGGACTTTGCCCGTCTCGGCGCTACAGAAAAGGATTTGATTGTTGCGGCCATCGTACGGTAAGACGACGATTTCCTTGCCATTCGCCGCGGGCCAAATGAAGCAGTAATACGCCGGCCGGCCCGGGATGCCGAACTTCTTCAGGCCGGTTTCAATGTCGAAGGCCTCGGCCAGATCGAGCTTGTTGTCGCGAACGTAGACGCCTTCATCGCTGACTCGGCTGGGCGCCAGAACGATCGTCTTGGAATCGGGCAGGAAATGCATCGCGCGGGCCCGCGAGTAGCCAGCCTTCTTCAGAATCACGCGCTTGGCCGAGAGCGTCTTGGTGTCCCAGACGACGACCGCGCCCGCGCTCGCGGTCGCCAAGTACTTGCCGTCCGGCGAGATCACCTCGGAATAGCTGAGGTCGCGCATCTGCCGATTGCCAAAGCGCTGGAGCGCGCCGGTCGGAAGCGGGAATCCATCGACCGGCGGCTCGCCCGCCCTCGCGAAACCGAAGACGCTCAATGAAATCGCAACGGAACGAACGCACAACTTGAACATGTTCGTGGCCCTCGGATGAGGTGAGTCTATCTGGGATTGGAAGGCCTGAATGCGTTCGTTACACGAGGCGGGGAACGACTGCATTAACGGGCCAGGACTCGATGGACGGCGGGGCTGGGAACGACCACTTCCGACGAGGACGCGATCGTCGGCCTGATCCTGGCCGAAGAAAATCACTCAACCCGAAACCGATTGAGAATCGGAGTTCGCGGTCTGTGCGTGCGACTCGTCCGAAATTAAACTTCTTTGCAATTCGTGGACATTTGTGGACATTTTGGGACACCCTTGCCTGAAGTGATTGATGGATCGGCGTTTACGTCTGGCCTGAGGCCGAAATGCTTGCGAAATCAAGGGTTGTGTGTGTGGTCTCCCGGCGAGTTCACTCGACGGTCCAAATCCACGCCATGCAGACCAGTTTAATATACAAAAGAACACATGTCAAGACGTGTCAAGAAAAAATGGAAAGTTCATTTGACAAATTTGCCTCGCCGCGGCCCGGATGAAGCCGTAACGCCTTTTCCACTCGGTGGGGCGAGAAAAACTCGGGTTCTCAACGTGATTTGGGTTTAATCCTCATCGGAATCTCTCTGCCTTTGAACTCAACCCCCATTCCGAGTGAAACCTGGAGTTTCAGAACCCCGCCCGTTGCCGCAACTGCTGCGTGAGCTGCCGGGTCCTTCCTGCTGCGCGCGTCTTGCTCAAGACAAGCGGCGAGTAAGCCGTTCGGCGGCGTTCTCGCGTTGAAGAAACCATTCGGCTCGAGTGTGAGTTCCCTCGCCGGCAAGGACCCGGCAACTCACGCAGTAGGTTCGCCGTTGCGGCAAGTGGCGAGGTACTGAAACTCCAGGTTTCGGCCTGGACCGGCTTAAATTGGCTACTGATTGGCCCACGATATGACCGTATCCAGACGATGAAAAAAGGCCGCAACTTCTTACAGTTGCGGCCTTTGAAATCACTGGGCGTTACTGGATTTGAACCAGTGACTTCCACCGTGTGAGGATGGCACTCTAGCCGCTGAGTTAAACGCCCGGCTACTTCTTGGACACCGTCAGGGTACACGGGCGCGCGGCCGGTGGACAGGTCGGC
>JANLUE010001013.1:0-6825 GCA_031363325.1 Gemmataceae bacterium | reverse complement strand
CGGCCCGCGAAAGTCTTCGCTCTTCGAGTACTTCTTGCTGAAGTACAGGAACATGTTTCCGCCCGCGAAGTAATCGGTTCGATCGCTCCAGTGCACGTCGATCGTCTCGATCAACAAGTTCATTTGGGCGCGATGCCACGGCGATTCCATGGGCACACCGTCCTCGTACGGCAAGTCGGTCGGCCACGGCGACTCGACTTCCGCGACCTGTGGTTCGATGCCCGGCTCGCTCGGGGCCGGTTCCAACATTGTGGTCGACATTACTCAACTCCACAGACTATTGCGGCGGTCGCGGCCCCATGCGGACGCGGCGACCTTCGTCGTTCGTCACCCCCATGAAGCCGAACAACATTTCGTTCGTCGTTTGTTCGCCGAACAGCACCAGGGCCGGCGGCGTCCGGGGGTTGTTCGGGTTTTTCGAGCTGTTGTCGAACAACGCTTCGATCTCGAGCTTCGTGCCGGCCTTGAGCTTGAGCGGCTCCTTCAGCCAGTACGTTTCCTGCCAGTTATAGTCCCAGTCGGGAATGTCCACGAGCGTCGTCTTCGAACCGCCGGGCGGGGTCATCGACATCTTTACCGAGCGACCTATCAAGTGCATATGCGGCATGACCGAATGCAGCGTTGCATCCGTCTGGAGATAGCCGGACGCGGCAATCGGGTGGCTGTCCGCGTTGGCCGGGATGTTCATCAAGAACGGCAGCTTGGGCGTGGCGAAGATCGTTTGATATGGCCGTTCGATCGGCTTCTTGGCGAAGTAGATGCCGATCCGCGATTGATCCACTTCCGGCTTGCCGTCGCGATGATAGTGAACTTGCAGAACGACATCGGCCCCCTTCGGCAGAAGATAACCGGTCCCTTCCGGCAAGTAGCGGGGCACTTGCCCGGGGGCCCAGCCGCCCCAACTACCAATCGGCGAGACGCCGGGTCGCGGCGAACTCGTCGGCAGGAAGCCGACCCCCATGGCCGTCGAGTAGCCCGGGCCGCGGTCGCGATCGCCTTCCTTCGCCTTGGCTTTCGACTCCGCTTCGAGTTGTCGCGCCTTGCCGGTGATGTCCCAGTAGTTCAGCGTGTGATGAACGATGCGCGGGTTGCCCGGCTTCACTTCGAAGCCCACGATGTATTTGTCTTCGGGCAGGTCCGTCGGTAGCACATAGCAACGGAAGGTGTCCGGCCCACTCGGCCCGAGATTGAATTCCGCCGGCGTGGTCAGGATCAGGTCCGGCTTGCCGAGCATCCAGCCTTCGGCGAACTTCAATGGCGGCGGGGCATCTTTCGCGTCGCCTTCCGGCGTGCCACCATCGACCCAAGCGGCCAGCGTTTTGAGGTCGCCATCGCTCAATCGGCGGTCGTTGTGGAACGCGACCCCGTCGGCCGGTTTCCACGGCGGCATCTTGCGATGGGCCGTGTATTCCTTGATGTCCTCGGCCCACGTCTTCGCTTGCTTGTAGGTCATCAGCGAAAACGGTCCGACCTCGCCGGGCCGATGGCACGTCTGGCAACTCTTCTGCAGAATGGGCGCGACATCCTTGTGGAAGGTCAGGTTCGTCGAGGACTTGATCGCCACGTCGCGCGACCCGATCGAACAGCCGATCGCTTGCGTGACCGGCGTGCGGACCGGCTTGCCGGCCAGCAAATCGTCGATCGCTTCCCGCAGATCGTGGTCAGTGACCTTCGGGTTGCGCTTCAGCCGGGCGTTGTAAGTATTGTCGATTCGGCCACGATAGCGCAACACTTGGTTATGGTCGAGCACGAACGCCTCGGGCGTGACCTTCGCCTTGAAGGCGTCGGCCGTCATTTGCTTCGGGTCGGCGAGAATCGAGAACGGCAACTTGAACTCGGCGGCCTTGGCCTTGATCTCGTCGGCCGACAGTTCCGACTCGTTGACGCCAATGAACTTGACGCCCTTACCGTCGAACTGTTTCGCCAGGTCGATTAGGGTCGTGGCGTAGCCGTTCGAGTTCGGGCAATCGAACGACAAGAACACGACGACCGTGAGCTTGTCGCCCTTGTGGTCGGCGAGCGTGCCCAATTCGATCTTCTTGCCGATCTTGTCGTTCGAGGCGTCGGCACGAACCGACCCGGCGAGAGCCAGGCTCGCCAGCAAACTCATCCATGTGCAACGCATGAAGTCGGGCTCCGAAGGAATTGCGGGAATCCGTACCGGGATTATACCGCCCGGCGGGCGACGGGGTTTCAATTGTCGAAGCGCGACCCATCGAGCCCTACAAAACCCCAATGAAAGTCGCCGAGTTAACCGCCTACGTCGTCCGCGTGCCGCTCAAGAAGCGGATCAAACACGCTTCCCACACACGGACCGAGTCCGAAAACGTCATCGTCCGAATTCGGCTGAACGACGGCAGTGTCGGCTGGGGCGAAGGGGTGCCGCGCGAATACGTGACGGGCGAATCGGCCGACACGGCGCTCGACTTGCTCAAACGAAGCGACCTCCAATCCCAATTTGACGATTGCCGCGACTTCGCCGGAGCGCTCGACCAAATCGAACGATTCCGAACCGCCCCAGTCGATGGCGACACGCGCGGCGTCCAGGGCAACGCCGCCCGATGTGCCGTCGAGATCGCGTTGCTCGACGCGTTCGGCCGGGCGTTCGGCGAGCCGTTGTGCAACGTCACGAAATATCTGGCCCCCGATCGCTACGAGTTTCGCGAACGCGTGCAATACAGCGGGGCGATCACGTCGGCCACGCGGGGGCTGAAGATTCGCCTGGCGGCCTGGCGCATGCGCGTGTTCGGGGCGGCCCAAGTCAAGGTCAAGGTTGGCATCGAAGGGCACGACGATCCCTATCGATTGGGCATGATCCGCCGACGCGTCGGCAAGAAAGTCGATCTCCGGGTCGACGCGAACGAAGCGTGGTCGGCGAGCGAAGCCGTCGAGCGGATCACGGCCCTCGAGCCGTTCGGCATCACTGCCGTCGAACAGCCGATTCCACATGCCGAAGTCGATCGATTGGCCGACGTTCGCAAGCGTGTCAAGACTCCGATCATGTTGGACGAATCGCTGTGCGGCATGTTCGACGCCGAGCGGGCGGTCGAATCGGGCCTGTGCGATCTGTTCAATCTTCGATTGTCGAAGTGCGGCGGGTTCATTCCAAGCCTCCGGCTCGCGCAATTCGCGGCGAAGCACGGCCTCGCCTGTCAACTCGGTTGCCAGATCGGCGAGACGGCGATCCTCTCGACCGCGGGCCGACACTTCGCCACGAGCGTGAAGGAACTCCGATACCTCGAAGGCTCCTACGATCGCCACCTCGTGAAGTTCATGCTCGGCACCGAGGACGTGACGTTTGGCTGGGGCGGCTGGGCCCCGGCGATTGTGCGGACGGGCCTGGGCGTCGGCGTTCAGGACGAATTCGTCGAACGACTCGCTCGGCGGAAGGACGTGTTGTTTGGTTGAACCGACGCTGCACGAATTTACGGCCGGCGATGGCTATCGGTGGAAGTACCGGCGCTACGCGCCGGCGGGCGATCCGATCGGGCGCTTCGTGTTTCTGCACGGCATTCAAAGTCACGGCGGCTGGTATGCACGCTCGTGTTCGACCATCGCGGCGGCCGGGCACGAGGTGTTCTTCCTCGAACGACGCGGCTGTGGACTCAACACGGTCCAACGCGGCGACTTCCCGTCGTTCCGCCGATGCCTCGACGACATCGCCGAGTTCTTGCGAACCTTGCCGACCGATCGCCCCCGAATCCTCGGCGCGATTTCGTGGGGCGGCAAGCTGGGCGTCGGGCTGCAATATCGCCATCCCGGCCTCGTCGATGGGCTCGCCTTGTTGTGTCCCGGTTTCTTTCCGAAAGTACGGCCGGGCCTTTTGCAGCGCTTGTGGATCGGCCGTTGCGCCCTTCGGGCGCCGACGCGACCGTTCCCGATTCCACTCAACGATCCAGCTCTGTTCACCGAATCCGAAACGTGGCGCGAGTTTCTGCGCTCGGACCCCCTGGCGCTCCACGAAGCGACGGCCCGAATGCTCTTCCAAAGCAATTCGCTCGACATCTACCTGCGTCGGGCGAAGCGCTGGGTACGGGTACCGACCTTGCTGATGCTCGCCGAACGCGACCGGATCATCGACAACGCCAGGACGCTTCGGTACGTCGCGCGATTTCCGGGGCCAACCGATCGGTTCGAATATCCGGGGGCCAGCCACACGCTCGAATTCGAAGCGGATGGACACCCGTTCGTCGAAGACTTGTTGCGCTGGGCGAGCCGAATTTCAGCTCAACCGAATCATTAAACTGGCGCGATCAAACTACCCGAGGGCCGACCCGGCAAATAGGAAGTTGCAATCGTCCAACTCTTCGTCCGTTCTCATTCGTTCCTCTGGTGCACCCATGTCTCCGATTCGACTCCGGCTCGCGACACTCGTTTCCGTCTCCCTTCTCGCGGCCGCGCTGAGCGTCGGTTGCGACAAGAAAGAGACGACCCCGTCGGGCGGCGGCGGGCCCGGTGGCCCTCCGGGCGGGCCGAAGGCGGGCGGGCCACCGGCGGCGACGGGCGAGGCCGTGTTCCAGAACAACTGCGCCAAGTGTCACACGCCGGGCAAGGGCAAGGCCCCGGACCTGAGCAAGATCGCCGCCGACCCGGCGCACACCAAGGAATGGCTCATTGAGTTCGTCAAGAAACCGGGCTCGAAGAAAGAGGGCGCCAAGATGCCGGCCTTCGAAGGCAAGCTTTCGGACGCCGAGTTCAACATGCTGGGCGATTACCTTTCGACCATGAAGTAACGCGAAGGGCATTCGCCAATGCGAAACGTACTCTTGCTCTCGACGAGTGCCCTGATCCTGGCCGGCGCGGTCTTGTTCGGAGGTCGACGGGCCGAGTCCACGACGGCCGAGCCGCTCGCCATTCCGCCGCGAACGGTCGCCCAGTTCTACAAAGGAAACCTGCACACGCACACGTTGTGGAGCGATGGGGATGACTACCCGGAAATGGTGGCCGACTGGTACAAGCGGCACGGCTACCAGTTCCTCGCCCTGACCGATCACAACGTCCTGTCCGAATCGGAGCGGTGGATCGACGTCGGGCCGAAGGCCGACAAGGGCCTGGAGAAGTACCTCGATCGGTTCGGCACGACGTGGGTCGAGCGTCGCGAGTTCGCGGGCAAGAACCAGGTTCGCCTCAAGCCCCTGCGTGAGTTTCGCAGTCAACTCGAAGTGCCGAATCGATTTCTGCTCATTCCGGCCGAAGAGATATCGGCGTCCCACGCGAAGTTGCCGGTCCATTTGAACGGCATCAACCTTCGCGACGCGATTTCGCCCGCCAAGGCAGACGGCGTCGCCCAGACGATCGACGTTCACGTCCGGGCCGTCGCGGCACAACGCAAGAAGACTGGCTGGCCGATGCTCGCGTCGTTGAACCATCCAAACTTCGGTTGGGGCGTGCGGGCCGAGGACATGGCCGGCATCGAGGGGCTGCAATTCTTTGAAGTCTTCAACGGCCACCCATCGGTCCGCAATCAAGGCGATGCATCGCACGCGAACGTCGAACGCGTCTGGGACATCGTGCTCGCCCTTCGACTCGGTCGATTGAAGCTACCCCCGGTGTACGGCCTACGACGGACGACGCGCACGGTTACCACGAATTCGGCATCGGCAAAGTGAACCCCGGACGCGGTTGGGTCATGGTCCGGGCCGGCCATCTGACGGCCGAAGCCATCGTTCGCGGCCTCGAGGCGGGCGACTCCTATTCATCGACCGGAGTGACACTCGACGATGTGACTCGATCGGGCGACGAGATTCGCCTGCAAATCCGCGGCGTAGCCGGCGTGACCTATAAGACGCAATTCATTGCCACGATGCGCGACGCCCCGCTCGACTCCGAGCGGATCACAGACAAGGACGGAGCCGAACTGACCGTGACCCGGCGCTATAGCCCGGCGATCGGCCAGATCGTCGCCGAGGTCGACGGCCTGTCGCCGAAATACGAGATGACCGGCAAAGAACTGTACGTGCGGGCGAAGATCGTGTCGTCAAAGCCGCATCCCAACCCATACGCCAAGGGCGACGTCGAATCGGCCTGGACGCAACCGGTCGTGCCTTGAGGCAATTCCATTTTTCTTCAACAATCCTGTTTCGTTTCGCCCGTCTCGCGGCATTCCACTCTGACCCTTGCCGATCCACTATCCTGACACGGCTGGCCCTTCGCCCATTCGCCCACCGCCCAGTCGCCCACCGTGTCGCGTGAGCCGATGTGCCGTTACGTCTTGATCGCCGTCGTCTTGATTGGCCTTGTCTTGATGGCATTGGCGGCCGTCGTTGTTGAACTGTTCGGCTGGACGGGGTTCGCGGTGTACGCCGTTTGTTTGGTCGTGATCGCCTGGCTCGCCAAGCGGGCCGCGCCGCGGTTGTTGATGCGGTTGATCACTCGGCCAATGCGAAAGTTCGGCGAGGCCTTGAAGGGTTATTCGCTCGCCGTCCATTCGATCGGCGTGGCCGACGCGCCCGAATCGGACGAGGAGCCCGAATGGTCGGACGATCGAAGCTGGCGCGGCCTGCCGGACAAGGACGAAGAAGATTCGGACGAAGACGACGAGGACGAAGACGAATTCGACCCGGCCGACCTCGATTGGTACTGGATCGAATTTACCCTGTCGCCACCGGACGAAGGAGCGCAGGGCCGAATGATTCGTCGGGTGGCCTGGCATCCGCAGTTGATTGGGTTCAACCGGGCGAAGCGCGAACGGACGGCCCCGCCCGGACTGACAGGGCCATTCGCCTCGCAGCTCGCCAACCTGCAATCGGCCGACGTTCAAATGGCCGAGGTGGAAGTATTGATCGACGACGATTTCGTACAGCGCGAAGAAGAAGTGTTCGGCGA
>JANLUE010000923.1:0-1340 GCA_031363325.1 Gemmataceae bacterium | reverse complement strand
GCGCAGCGACACCCCCGGCGGACCCCAACCAACACAAACGACTTCGAGCCGTACCCATTGGGGCAAGGTCCGCCGGGGGTGTCGCTGCGCTCAACCCCCGGCGAATTGCTGTCATCCCTCCGGGATGTTGATCGATCACTTCTTCGGCAGCGGTGCGAGTTCCAGGCTCACGGCGGTGAGAACGTCGCCGCGACGGATTTCGATCTGGACCTTGTCGCCGGGGTTGTAGCGCTTCAACAAGTCCTTGAACACGTCGGTGCTGTAGACCGGCTCGCCGTCGAAATAGATCACGAGGTCGTCCGACTTCAGTCCCGCCAGGGCGGCGGGCGACTTGGGTTCGATCGCCTCGATGTAGGGCGGCGTGCGATCCACCACCTTCGGCACGAACACGATGCCCGTATGGACGCGGGCCGTCTTGAGGCCGGTGTCCTCGCGCGGCGGGGATTTTTCCCATTTGCCGTCGATCACGAGCTTGGCGAATTCGACCAGCGTGTACGACTTCTTTTCGCCCTTGCGGACGAACTCAGCCTTGGCCGTCAGAGGCATCGCGTAGTTCACCCAGGTATCGGTCTGGTTGTTGCGGAATTCTTTGCCGATCAGCCCGAGGAGTTCACCCTTGCGGTTGATGACCGCTCCGCCGGCCGCGCCGGGGTTGTTCGTCACGGTGTCGAGATAGAGCACCTCGCCGTGGAACGGAACTTCGAACTGGCCGCGCCGGGCGGAGAGCTTGCCGACGGCCGTCACCTGCGCGCGTTGGACGCTCATCATCTCGTCGCGTTCGGCGACCTTGTACATGTTCGAGAGGGCCATAACCAAGTCGCCCGGGCTCGCCTTCGCCGTCTTGACCGCCTCGGCCAAATCGAAGAACGGCAAGTCAAGCGGGATCGCCCCCTTCTTCGGCTCGACGATCTGCACGACGGCCGCGTCGAACTCCGGTTCAATCATCAACACCTTGAAGGGATACTTGCGTCCGTCCGGAAGATGCAGTCGCAGTTCGCGGCCATCCAGGAACGGCGCGGCGGCCGTCAGAATGTGCCCCTCGGCCGAGACGATGACGCCCGTGCCAAACGACTCGGCCCCGCGATACCCGCCCGCCCCGAAGAGCTTGACGAGCTTCTCGTTCGCGGCCAGCGCGACCTTGTCGTAGGGCTCGTTCGCCCGAGCAAACGGGGCGAGGAAAAGCAAGATCGCGGTGCAACGATTCATGTTCATACGTTTCGCGGTTTTCAGGCCAACGGCCTGAGATTGTTCAGCCCAGGGCAAGATGGCGAAGCCATCGCCGCCCTGGGTTCGCTCGCGCCAATTCAATCGAGCAATCGTCGTGTTCAACCCAGGGCGGC
>JANLUE010000910.1:0-2706 GCA_031363325.1 Gemmataceae bacterium | reverse complement strand
AGCCCGTACTACCAACGAAAAGGCGGTACGCGCCGATGACCGGAATCGTCACCGATGCCGGCACTCCAATTGTTCAATTTGAGATTTCCGGCCAGATTTGGGACGCGATCGTCGATATGGGGTTCAATGGCGACCTGGAGTTGCCGGAACAACTGAAATCATACTTTGGAGGTATCCCGTCCGGCGATCTTCGGTCGATTTTGGCGGGTGGTTTCGAGACGATTGACGAAATGTTCACGATTCAGTTTCCGCTCGATGGCGAGACGGTGCTTGCGGAAGCAAGTTACGCTCCGGTAGAGGAGATATTGCTCGGCACTGGTCTATTGACTGATTTTTTGCTCAAGATCAACTTCCGAGAACGAGTCGTTCAACTCGACCGGCTGGGCTAGAAAATGGGTACGGTCTCGAACATCGAGTTCGATGCCGGAGATTCCAGATCCGAAGCGATGGCCTCTATCTATTTGAACCGTCCGAGGACTGATTACAGCAGCGGGGACTAGACTCCCTACCGGTTTGGCACAGGTTTTCGCACGCGTCGAGATGCGTTGTGTTGTCCGAAATTGATGAGTTGCCCTGAGCGGCGAAGTACATCACATCCCCTGGCGTCCGCTAAACTACCCCCATGCTCTACCTCGACTGGAACGCGACGATGCCGGTCCGGGCCGAGGTCTGGGAGGCGATGCGGCCCTGGGCCGTCGAGCGGTTCGGGAACGCGGCGAGTTCGCACTCGGCAGGCCGAGCGGCGCGACGGGCGCTCGAGGATTCGCGCGAACGGATCGCCCAATTGCTCGATGCCCGACCGGATGAGGTGATCTTCACGAGCGGTGCCACCGAGGCGAACAACCTCGCCGTGTTCGGGCTCGCCGGAGTGACAGGTCACGTTCTCGCGAGCCCGGTCGAACACCCCGCCGTCGCCGAACCGATTCGACAACTGGCGAAGCGCGGCTTCGAAGTCGATTATCTGCCCGTCGATGCGAACGGACAAGTCGATGTTGATGCGTTCCGAGCCCGCGTTCGACCCGAGACGTGGCTCGCGGCCATTCAACTCGTCAACCATGAGACCGGTACGATTCAGCCCATTGCGGAACTTGCGGGCCTTTGTCCGCTCCACGTGGACGCCGCCCAGGGGGTCGGCAAGATTCCCGTCTCGTTCCGCGAACTCCGGACGACGAGCCTCGCGATCAGCGGCCACAAGTTTGGCGGGCCGAAAGGGATCGGGGCTCTCGTGTTGAGGCACGGCACCCGGCTCGAGCCACAACTATTTGGCGGGCACCAACAACATGGTCGGCGACCCGGCACGGAGCCGGTCGATTTGGCGGTCGGCCTGGCGACCGCACTGGAACTCGCAACTGGCGAATTGCGGGAAGTCGGCGAACGGTTGCGGCTGACAGGTCGACAATTCGTCGGCCAGCTTCGCGAATCGTGCCCGCCGATCGTCGTCAACTCGCCGATGAACGCGTCTCCCTACGTCGTGAACATTTCATTCCCCGGCTGTCGGGCCGATCTATTGCTCGTGAAGCTCGACCTCGCTGGCATCGCTTGCTCAACGGGGTCAGCGTGTTCGAGTGGATCGCTGCTGCCATCACCCGTCCTCCAGGCGATGGGCGTTTCGGACGATGTGCTCCGGTCGGCGATGCGGTTCAGCTTTGGTCGGGACACGACGGCCGAGCTGCTCGGCGAGGCGGCCAGTCGAATCGTGGCCAGCGTGAATCGGTTGCGTGCGGGGGTTGGCTAACATGCCCGCCGAGGACGCACTCGCTCGATTCGTGACGCTTCCGGAGAATCGATCGGCCCGCCGGGCGATCGTCCGACTCGCGGCCGGCATCGCCCGACCACCCGAATTCACGGTCCTCTTCCTGCACGGCCCGCCCGGGTCCGGGAAGTCGCACCTCATCAACGGCCTGGTCGAACGCGTGGCTCGGGCCGGAGCGACCGCCCGCATCGTGGCCGCGGCGGAACTCGGCAGGACGATGCAGACCCCGCCCCCCGATCGGCGCTCGACCGTTCGCGAGTTGGGCGAATGCGACCTGCTCGCAATCGAAGACGTGCAACATTTTCCGGCCAACGCGTCGCCCGAACTGGCCGGCCTGATCGATCGCCGTGCGAGTCGCTATCGCCCCACGATCGCGACGGCGACCCGCGGGCCGGCTCACCTCGACTTGCCAACTCGCCTAACGAGTCGATTCGCCGGCGGCCTAGTTGTGGGGATCGCTCCTCTGAGCACGGACAGTCGGGCCGAACTGGCGGCCGCGCTGTGCCGCGAGCGCGGCCTGAACGTGACGCCGGACGTGATCGCCTGGTTGGCCCGCGACCCCGGCGGGGCCCGACCGATGCTCGGCGAGATGGCACGACTCATTGTGCTCGCCGATGGCCGGGTCAAGCCGCTCGATCTGGCCACGGTGCGGGCCGGGCTCGACTCGCCGCGCTCGGACGAATCGATCCTGGACCGGATCGCCGGCCGGGTGGCGGAGCGATTCAATGTGTCGTTGAAGGCGATGCGTGGCCGATCGCGGTCGGCCCACATTGTCTGGCCACGCCACGTGGCGATGTACGTCGTGCGCCGGGCGGGCGTCCCATTGGCGGAGATCGGTGCCTGGTTCGGCGGCCGCGATCATTCGACGGTCCTGCACGCGTGCCAGAAAGTCAGCTCGATGTCGGTCGCCGACTCGGCACTCGAAAGCGAATTGATCGAGCTTTTGGCGGGCG
>JANLUE010000857.1:0-3581 GCA_031363325.1 Gemmataceae bacterium | reverse complement strand
TTGCCGTCCGGCGACCAGGCCGGGTCGCGATCGTACACGCCGGGACTATTCGTCAGATACCGCGGGTCACCCTTCTCGGCCGGCACCGTGACAATCTCGCCGCGGAACTCGACGACGGCCCGGGCCCCGCTCGGCGATACGCCGACAGTACGCACGTACTTCGAGCCCTTGCCGAATCGGCCCCGCGTCTCGATCAGGTCGGCCGCGATGCCAATCTTCAAGCGTTGCGGCTCGTACGAACCCGGCTGAATCGTGTGCAGGTAGCCGGCCTGTTCGAGAATCAGCGTGCCGTTGCCCGAATTGATGTCGACGACCGGGAAGTCCGTGAACTTCGTGATTTGCTTCGTTTCCTTGGTGCCCGCCTCATATGTGAACACGTTGTACTCGCCGACCCGATCGGATCGGAAGTAAAGTGTGTTGCCCAGCCACTGCGGATCGAGGTCGTTGCAGCGATCCTTCGGCTGGGCGATCTCGACCGTCTCTTGATCCTTGAATGAATAAATCCAGATCCGTGAATGCGTGCCGCCCCGATAGTGCTTCCACTGCCCGGTCGCATCGCGGACCGGCGTGTAGGCGAGGTATTGCCCGTCCGGCGAGTAGCTGCCTTCGAAGCCCCAGGGGATCGGCAACTTGGTCGGCATGCCGCCATCGAGCGGGACCGTGTAGAGTTGCGCGTGCCGATTGCTGAACGCCTCGCGCTGCGACATGAACAGGATCGACTTGCCGTCCGGTGTGAAGCCGCGCACGACATCCGGGTTCGGATGATACGTCAATCGTTTCGGCTGACCGCCCGTGACGGGCAGCGTGTAGACATCGGTGTTGCCGTCGTATTGGGCGCTGAAGGCGAGAATCGAACCGTCCGGCGAGAAAACCGGGTTCGTCTCGAGGCCGATGTCGCTCGTGAGCCGACGGGGGTTCTTGCCGTCGCGGTCGGCGATCCACAGGTCTTCGGCATAGACGAAGGCGATGTTCTTTGGCGAAATCGCGGGCATGGAGAGGAGCCGGGTGTCGGCCGGGTCGGCGGCCGACAAAGTCGCGGCGAGTCCGAACAGCGCGGCGACGGCCCAGGAACGGGGGGCCATGCGAACCTCCAAGGTGCGAGTAGATGAGAGCGTGGTCGGAGACATGATAGACGGCCGGCCCGAACGACACAGTGGCGACGATGTCGAGCTCGATTCGCCGCGATCCTATCTTCGTTTCAATGAATCCAGCTAACCTCCGACCAACCGCGCCACCTCGGCGCAATCTTTGTCGCCGCGTCCCGAGAAGCACAGGACGACCGCGTCGGTCTTCGGCCGCTTCGCGGCGATGCGCATCGTCTCGACGATCGCGTGCGCTGTTTCCAGGGCGGGCAAGATGCCTTCGAGGCGCGAACACACCTTGAAGCCTTCCAGGGCTTCGGCGTCCGTGGTGCTCGTGTAGCGGACGCGGCCGCCGTCTTTCCAGTAGGCGTGTTCGGGGCCGACTCCCGGGTAGTCGAGGCCGGCCGAGATCGAGTGGACCGGGGCCGTTTGGCCATCGGCGTCTTGAAGCACGTAACTAAATGTACCGTGCAACACCCCCGGCTTGCCGAAGCTGATGGTCGCCGCGTGATCGCCGTACGAAGTGGCCCGGCCGCCGGCTTCGACGCCGACCAGTTCGACCGCCTTATCGTTGACGAACGGGTAGAACATGCCGGCCGCATTGCTGCCACCGCCAACGCACGCGACGACGACATCCGGCAATCGGCCAATCAGTTCGAGCGATTGCTCGCGCGTCTCGTCGCCAATCACGGCTTGAAAATCGCGGACCATCATCGGGAAGGGATGGGGGCCAATCGCACTGCCAATGATGTAATGTGTCGACTCGACGGACGCCATCCATTCGCGCATCGCCTCGTTGACGGCGTCTCGAAGCGTCTTGCTGCCGCTCTCAACCGGGAAAACTTCCGTCCCCATCGCCCGCATCTTGAAGACGTTCAGTTCCTGGCGGCGAATGTCTTCCGAGCCCATGTAAACACGACACGTCATGTCGAAGAGCGAGGCGGCCGTCGCGCTGGCAACGCCATGTTGGCCCGCCCCGGTCTCGGCGATGATTCGTTTCTTGCCCATTCGCCGCGTCAACAAGGCCTGGCCGATCGCGTTGTTGATCTTGTGGGCACCCGTGTGGTTCAGGTCTTCGCGCTTGAGATAGATTCGGGCCCCGCCGGCCTCGGCCGTCAGGCGCTCGGCGAAGTACAGTCGCGACGGCCGACCAACGTACTCGTTGAGGATCGTGCGGAATTCACGCTGGAAGGCGGGGTCGATCTTGGCGGCCGCGTACGCCGAGGTGAGCTGCTCGATGGCGAACATGAGCGTCTCGGGGACGTAACGGCCCCCGTACGGCCCGAACCGACCACGAGCATCCGGAACAACGGTAGACATCGGCATGGCGAACTCGGAGAGGCCGGGCGCGGGCACGGTTTGTTCTGCCGATTCGCGGCGACGAATTCAAGCGAGGTCGGTTCCAGCCCGGAACCGCGCTGCCTCCCTCTCGTGCCCAACCTGAAAAATGACGGTTATGCTCAAGTTTGCTTGTGCGCGCACCAAACCCGTACTAGATAAACCCGCAGTACCCCTACAACCCTTCCCCCGGGGTTGCCGCTGTTTCATCCCCCTCCGTGTTCCGAAGACGTTCATTCCCCTTGAGGTCCGTCCCTCACTTGTAGCGCAAGGATCGAAACATGCCCTCGCCCGGTTCGTCCACCCCCCGGCTGTTGCCGAGGGCCGTAGTCGTTCGTCGCCATCGAAATGCATCGCGACTCCGGGTCGAGGCCCTGGAAGATCGGCTGACCCCAACCTTGACTGACCTCGGGGTGGCGGCCGCTTACAACGCCTTCATTCTCGACACCGCCGCGATCCAGAACACCGACGTGGCCGGCCGGTTCGCCGTCGGGTCGGACGCCACCCTGAGTCACGTTGGAATCACCACCGGCCAGTCCGGGACGGGATTCGACGGGCTGGTGGTGGGTGAGGATCTGACGTTCACATCCGGGCAGATTTATTTCGGCGGGATTGCCTACGGTGGCACGGCAACACTGACCAACGTCGGGATTCCGAACGGAGACGCCCACATTGGCGCTCCGATCAACTTCGCCGCGGCCAAAGTGGCTCTCTACGATTTGTCGTCGGCGTGGGCGGCGCTCGCGGCCAACGGGACGGTCGAGTCGAACGCGGGGACATATTCACTCACCGGCACGAACGAGGCCCAGAATATTTTCAACCTGACGTCGGCCGCATTGGCCGGCGTCAACACGCTGCAGATCAACGCCCCGGCCGGGTCGGCCGTGGTGATCAACGTCTGGGGTTCCACCGCGGCGTTGAAGAACTTCGGCATGTTCCTGACCGGGACGAATCGCCAGCACGTGGTGTTCAACTTCCCGGACGCCACCGCCCTCGAGGTTGGCGGGGTCAGCGTCCAGGGCTCGATCCTGGCCCCGAAGGCGCAGGTCGCGTTCAACAATGGGAACATCGAAGGAACGCTCGTCGCCGACGACGTGTCGGGCGACGGAGAGTACCACGATTTCCGGCCCGAGTTCGTGATCGACGTGCCGACACCGTGTC
>JANLUE010000833.1:0-8157 GCA_031363325.1 Gemmataceae bacterium | reverse complement strand
CGGCCGCCAAGGCGCTCATCCGGGCCGGCGCGCTCACCAAGTTTCAGGCCGCCCAGTTCCTGTCCGGCAAATACCGGGGGTTGATGTTCGATCGACTTAAGATCCTCGATCGCATCGGCGCGGGTGGCATGGGGACGGTGTTCCTCTGCGAACACACGGGCCTGCAGAAGCAAGTGGCCGTCAAGGTGCTGCCGCCGGACCAGGCCCAGGACGAAGGAACGCGCGAGCGGTTCTTCCGCGAAGCCCGCGCGGCCGCGACGCTCGACCATCCGAACGTGGTCCGCGTTCACGACGCGAGTTCATCGGGCGGAGTTCATTACATCGTGATGGAATACGTCGAGGGCCGCGACCTTCAGACGATCCTGAACAAGTACGGCCCACTGCCCTATCGCCGGGCCTGTACGTACATCGCCCAGGCCGCACTGGGTTTGCAACACGCCCACGAGAAGGGGCTCGTCCATCGCGACGTGAAGCCGGGCAACTTGCTCGTTGACAAAGATGGCGTCGTGAAAGTTCTGGACCTGGGGCTCGCCCGATTCTGCGACGGCCAGGATAGCTTGACCGCGAAGTACGATCGCGGGGCGGTGCTCGGGACTGCGGACTTCATGGCCCCCGAACAAGTGATGGCGTCGAGCACCGTCGACATTCGGGCCGACATTTATTCGCTTGGCGTCACGCTCTACGCGCTCATCAATGGCAAGCCGCCGTTCGGCGGAAGTAGCACGCAGAAGCTGGTCGGACACACGAGCCACAAAGCAGTCTCGCTCACGACCATTCGCCGCGAAGTTCCCAAAGGTCTGTCGGCCGTCGTCGATCGGATGATCGCCAAGGACCCGATCGATCGCTACCAGACGCCGGCCGATGTCGTCGAAGCTTTGGAATCGTGGCTCGATGCGGACGCCGATCCTGTTCAGACGGCCATCGTTCGCAAAGGCAAAGCAAAAGGATCGGGCCGACACTCGAGGGGCCGACTGCGTCGGCCGACGAAGAGCAAGAAGCCGTATGTGTTGAGCGCGATCGCCGTTTCGGTCGTCGTGTTTGGCGGGCTGATCGCCTGGGCGCTGTCCGGCAGCTCCGAGCCGGCGCAAGCCGTCGCGGGGCCCAACTCGCCCACGCCAACACCAGCCGTGCCGAACAACTCATCTCGTGACCCGGTTGCATTGCCGGTCGCTCGGCCCACTCCGCCCAGCGAACGCGTTCTTTATGAAACGGACTTCTCCAAACAGTCCTTGTTCCGCGGTCGAATGACGAACCCGGGTGGGCTGACGCTGACGGAAGGGAGTTTGCCACAAGCCTGGCAAGCCTATGTGTGGCGGGATGGCTCGACGGGCGAACTCGCGCTCGAGGAATTCGCGGGCAAGAAAGCGGTCGCGCTCTGGACCACCGATGGACTCGCCTCCGTGGAGATGTCGTCCAACGTGGGCGGCCTGATCGCCAAGCCGGGTCGCCAGTATCGGCTGGAGATCGAGTATGCCGCCCCGGGGCCGCTTGGCGGTCGGGCGGATGTGCGCACCGATAACTTTGGGCGGGCCGGCACCCAGTTGCTCCTGCCGTCGAGTAACACCTGGTCGAAGCGGAGCGTCGACTTCCGCGTCGCGGAAGGGCTGGACCGTCCAGTCGTCGTTTGCCTCGCGGCGTTCGGCGTGAGTCGCGACCAGGCCGTGTACTTCCGCACGGTGACGGTCTCGGAAGTTGGCGTGACCGCGCAAGAGACGCTCGTCTATCGACTCGACTTCACGAACAAGCCGGCTCAGAAGCGCCAGTTTCGGAACAACGTCGCCGAGGGGCCTATTGGCTCCGGGGACGATCAATTTCTGCCGTTCGCCTGGGACCCGACGGCCGTCGCCGAGATCGCGATCGAACCCGTCGATGGCGCGCCGGCGCTCACGTTGCGAACCGTCGAGGGCAAGCCATCGGCCATGATCTTCGGCCCAACGCTGTCGCTGCAGGTGGGGCGAACCTACAAGGCACGGGTCGAATACCGCTTGCCGGGCCCGGACGCCTGCATCTTGAAGATCGCCGACAACGAAGACTGGGGCCGACAACTCGCGGACTTTCCGCCGACGGACGCCTGGACGTGGGCCGAAGTCGCATTCCGCCCGATGACCTCGACCGGCATCGCGCGATTGGAGTTCGGTAGTTACGGCAAGTCCACGCTCGCCATCCGTTCGCTCGAGGTATTCGACCTCGGCGTGGACGGCCCGGCGAACACGGTCGCTTATGATTGGTCCGCCGCATCGGCCGAGCCGGTGAAGCCGAGGCGAACGAATACCACGCCGATCGAAATCACCCGGGGGATCACAGCCGGCGTCTGGAACCCGCAATCGATCACGGAACTTGGCATCGGCGGGGAAGGCGACTCGCGCGCCCTGACGATTCGGCCCGTGGACGGCCCGACCTCCGGATACGTCAACTTCGCGGAGTTCCGGACGCGCCCCGGCACGAAGTACTGGGTCAGCATCGAGTACGACTACGCGGCGCGAAGTGGGGCCATGCACATTCGCGTTCGACCGACGGGCACCGATGGCCGTATGATCGGCCAGCTCGTCGGCACCCGCGGCGAGCGCCGAACGACACACTCGGTCTATCACGCCCGGGCCGACGAGCCCGCCATCGCTCGAATCGAATTGTTCGATGGCGACACGCAGAAAGATCAGCCGGTCCGGATTCGCTCGGTCCGGGTGACGGAAGCAACCGACGCGGTCGGGCGAGCCGAAGTGGCCGCGACCGTCTATCGTTTCGCGGCCGCCGACGCCAAGCCGTTCAAGGCGTCCACCGGGCCGGGCAAGCTCGTCGCGTCGGACAAAGTCCCCGAGATGCCCGCCAACTTCTGGGCCGATAGTTGGAACCAGGGGGATACCGGCGAAGTCGCCGTCGAGACCATCGCCGGCCGACAGGCATTGACATTGATGAACGCCCCTGGCACCGCTTCGATCCAGTTGTTCAACTCGACGCCCGTCGCGGAACTCAAAGCCGGCGCGGGCTATCTGGTCAAAATCGTCTACCAGACCGGGCCTGCGGGGAACGGCGAGATTCAAGCTCGCCGTAACGGCGACTACAAGACGAAGTTCGGCGGCCTGACCCTGCCTTCAACCGCCAACGAATGGCGTGAGGCGTCGTTCCCGTTGACCTCGAACATCGCCAGCCCCGTGGTGATCTTCGTCCAAAACATGGCGTCCGGCCCGGACGGCAAGCTCGCCATTCACTCGATCGAGATTTTGCCCGGCGAACCGGCCGCCGGTCAACTCCCGACCGATTACCATCTCGACCTCTCCGAGACGAAGCCCTTCGCCCGCCGTTTTCGCAAGGAAGCGATCGTCGAGTCGCAAGGTGACGGCGATTTCCCCGTCCCCTGGTCGGGCCGCTCGCCCGGCGAGGGAACCGGCGACGTGTTCGCCGAACTGCTCGGCGGCACCACGGTGCTCGGCTTGCGGAACCACGAAGGCAAGGCCCAGACGGAACTGTTCACCCGGGCCGACCTCGTCCGCGCCACCGTCGGCAAGCGTTATGTTGTGAAGGTCACCTATCAAACCGAAGCGAACGGCCACGGTCAGTTGCTCGTGAAACTCGGCGACACGGAGCTTGGCCGCAAACCCCTGAACTCGGCCGCCACTTGGACCGAAGCGGAATTGACCGTGAGCCCGCCGACCGCCCGCGGCCTGCGGATCGCGATCGTGAGTGGCTCGACCGGCTCGGAAGCCTCGGTGTACATCAAGAGCATCGAGGTCCGCGAATTGCCGTAGGGATTGGCTTGGGCGGCGGAGCGTATTGAAGTAATGACGTGGGCTTCGAGCCGCGTCCCGGACAGACTTGAATCAACAAATCGACATACGTCCTTCGATACGACGCCGGCGCGGGCTCTATTTCTCATTCGAGTCGGACGGGACACAAGGCGGCCCGTCGAGCTCTCCGTTTGCCAGACATTCGACCCGCTCCCAATCACAGACCTGCAATGCGACACTTCGTCGCGCCTCACCGGGCTGCTGCAGCGCCTGGACACTACTCATGTCCCCGCGAGTGACGGGTCGAAGTCGCCCACCTGTCGCCAAGTCGAACGAGGTCGCGGATTGCTCCAGCACCTCGACGTGGAAGTTTCAGGGAGGCGTGACCCTCCCAACCACGATGCCGGATCAGGTGGGCGACTTTCCCGTCACCAACGAGGAGTCATGGTCTACATCACCCCATACCAATACTACCGCGGCGTCGATCGGCACGCCAGGAGCATGTTTCCGCACTTCCTCGACCGCAAGGGCAAAACCGTCTTCGAGGAGGACCTGGCCGCCGATCCCGTTGAGAGGTTTCCGGGGCGTCGCCGTTCGCGGTGACGGTCGCATCCGCGGAAGCGAATGCGACCCAACTTCGTTAGGGTCGAGAAACGCCCTGGACCCCATCCTCACACTGCCATTGCCATTTTCGCTTCTCTTTCGGCCGCGACTTCCTGGCGCAACTCGTCCATCAATGGCCACAGCACATCGACATCCGGCTTGAACACGTCGCCGATCAGGACGTCGGTCACATAGCCTTTCAGGTCGGGGTGCTTCTTGACGAAGCGGCCGAAGCTGAAGCCTTCGTAGAACTCGCAGACCAGTCGACGCATCCGCTCCATGCCGGCCACGAAGTCCGGTTCCCACGAGCGGAGCTCCGACTCCGAGGTGTCCCCCTTCGCGAGGCCGGCGTTGATCGCGTCGGCCGCCATCGCGCCGCTCGTGAGCGCGAGCAACACTCCCGAAGAATACAGCGGGTCGAGGAACCCGAAGGCGTCGCCGACGAGCGCCCAGCCGTCGCCGGCGGCTTGCTTGGCGCGGTACGAATATTCCTTCTGAGCCCGGAAGATGTCGCAGCGCGTGGCGTTCGCGATCCGCGGTTGCAGGCCGGGACAACGTTCGACTTCCTCGAAGTAAATTTGTTCGTAATCCTTCGAGGCTCGGTTCTGGAACAGATAGTCGTGTCCAGCGACCACCCCGACGCTCACAATGTCGTCGTGAAGCGGGATGTACCAGAACCAACCTTTCTTGCCCTTCGTCTGAAGGACCATGGTCGCGCCTTCGTCGCGGCCGCCGTCCCGGTAGGCGCCCTTCCAGTACGTCCAGACGGCCGCCTTCTTGAGGACGGGGTCCCATTCACGCAGGCCGAGGCGGTCGATCAAGATCGAACTCTGGCCGCTCGCGTCGACGACGACCTTCGAGCGAACTTCCTGTTCGGTGCCGTCCTCGAGTTTCACACGCACGCCAACCGCGCGCTTGCCCTCGAACAACACTTCGAGAACTCGCGAGCCTTCGTGAACGGCCACGCCCGTCTCGGCCGCGTTCCTGATCATGAGGTTGTCGAATTCACTCCGACGAACCTGCCAGGTCTGCGACGCTTCGTGAGGCCGATGGTCCACGAAGTAGAACGGCTCGGACAGTTTGCCGTGCTGGGTCATGAACTGAACGCTGTACTTCTTGACGAAGTGGCTGCCTTTCATCTTGGGCAACATGCCGAGTCGTTCGAGGACCCAGTAGGTCTGGGGGATGAGTGATTCGCCGATGTGGAAGCGCGGGTGTCTGTCGCGCTCGAACAGCTGAACTTGGTGGCCCTTTTGGGCGATGAGGGTCGAGACGGTCGAGCCGGCCGGACCGCCGCCAACCACGATCACATCGGTTTCACGGGGAAGTGACATGTCAGTCTCCTCGAACGAGATGGACACATGGTAGTGTGGCCGGGATTACTTGTCCAGACAAATATTGTCCAAACGCGATTCGAGCGGAGGGCCGGTTTCATGCCACGGCTACGAATTCCGCCCATTTTTCGCTTGCAAACTCCGTTTCGGGCGGCGACACTAACTCAGTTAAGACCTGTCCGCATCGCCCCAATTCAGGTCCCGATGACATTCGTCACCTGTCGAGCGCCCACGAGTTTGTTACGCCCTTCGTTCGATTGCCGACCGGCATGATTACTGTCCCATTTCGTTTCGGAGCCGTTTCCCATGGCCAAAGCGCGCGGCGACTTCGTTGACATCCTCCTCCGTAACGGCACGATCGGCCCCGACCAGCTCGAAGAGGCCGAGCGGATCGCGTCCGGCACCGGCATCAAGATCCAGGAAGCCCTGGTCAAGTCGAACTACGTCACCCAAGCCGAGGTCATGTCGGCCATCGCCGAGTTCCACAACCTCCAGTTCGTGAACCTGGAAGAAGTGGAAATCCCGAAGGCCGTCATCGAACTTGTGCCCGAATCGGTGGCCCGCGAAAACGTCGTCCTGCCGCTGTCGCTGGATGGCAACGTCCTCAAGATCATCACGTCGGACCCGACCAACTACGACGTGATCCAGAAACTGACGTTCATTCTGAACAAAGACGTGCAGCCGGTCCTGGCGGACCACGAGCAGATTCGCGAGGCGATCAACCGGCATTATGGCCAGACCGAAACCGAGTCGATGGACTCGATGCTGGTCGAATTTACAGATACCGCGATCGACTTCACGCAAACGGACGCGTCGAAGGCGGCGGCCGAGAACGACGACTCCGACGCCCCGGTCGTAAAGCTGTGCAACCTGATCATCCAGGAAGCGGTTTCGCAGCGGGCCTCGGACATACACATCGAGCCGTTCGGCGACCGGGTCCGGGTGCGCTACCGGATCGACGGCAACCTGGTCGAGCGCGATCAGGTCCCGCGACGACTGTTCGCGTCGATGACTTCGCGATTCAAGATCATGGGTAGCATCGACATCGCCGAGAAACGGCGACCCCAGGACGGTCGTATCAAGGTCAACATTCAGGGCCGACACTACGACCTTCGTGTGAGCTTGCTGC
Organism: Gemmataceae bacterium; assembly: GCA_031363325.1. Lineage (GTDB taxonomy): Bacteria > Planctomycetota > Planctomycetia > Gemmatales > Gemmataceae > SIAJ01. Next base: position 1,369 of record JANLUE010000833.1, on the reverse strand, counting down.
CAACCGTACACGGCCAATCGACCGTAATGCGAATTCTCGACCGTGGATCAATCCAGGTGAGCATCCGCGACCTTGGGTTCGGCGAAGAAGACTATGTGAGATTCCAACAAATCATCAAACGTCCGAACGGCATCTTCCTGGTCACGGGACCGACCGGATCGGGCAAGACGACGACCCTGTACGCAGCCCTGAACGAACTGAATCGCCCGGACCGCAAGATCATCACGGCCGAGGATCCGGTCGAATACTACCTGCCAGGCATCAATCAGGTCGAGGTGAAGCATCTGATCGGCCTGGACTTCGCACGAATCATTCGCGCCATGTTGCGACAGGCCCCGAACATCATCCTGGTCGGAGAGATACGCGACAAGGAGACGGCCGAGATCGCGGTACAGGCGTCTTTGACCGGACACTTGGTGTTCAGTACACTTCATACGAACGACGCGCCCTCCGCTATCACCCGTCTGGCAGATATCGGTGTACAGCCGTTCCTTATCGCGTCTTCGGTGATCGCGATCATGGCCCAGCGATTGGTGCGAATGAACTGCGTCAAATGTCGCAAGCCCTACAAGCCGACCGACGCGGAACTGCGAGCGACTGGCATCAAGCCCGACCAGGCGAGCAAGGCATCGTTCATGCGGGGCTCAGGCTGCAATCACTGCAACCAGTCCGGGTATCGAGGTCGCAAGGGCATCTTCGAGATGATGAAGATGATTTCGACCATCCGTGAAATGACGTTCACACAAGCGCCAACACAACACATACGGCGAGTTGCACGTCAGACCGGGATGCGGACTCTGCTCGAGGACGGCATTCAGAAATGCCTGAGTGGTCTTACGACCATCGAAGAAGTTCTGTCGACGTGCCATGCCGAGGTGGACGCCCTGGCGTCGGGACATTGATCGGACATTTGGCGTCGGATGGGCAGTTCGGCATAATGCCTCACCGCCGGAAAGGGCTTCGATGGCAACTTCGACCGTTCAGATCGATAAGCTCCTGGCCACGGTCATCCAGCTGAAGGCCAGCGACCTCCATATCTCCGTGGGCCAGCCGCCCGTCATTCGGCATCACGGCCGCATGCGCCGGCTGGAAGCCAAGGTCCTCGACAACGACGATACGACATCCCTGATGAAGGCGATCACCCCAAACCGCTGCCAACAGGAACTGGCCGAGAAGGGGGGGTCGGACTTCGCCATCGAGTACACCGATGGCATTCGATTCCGTGTCGCCATCTTCAAGCAACGCGGTTCGATCGGCATGGTGCTGCGGCGAATCCCGAGCCAGTTCCTGACCTTCGAGCAGATCGGCATGCCGGACGCCATCCGGTCGTTGATCGTTCGCCCGCGCGGGCTGATCCTCGTGACGGGCC
>JANLUE010000811.1:0-2979 GCA_031363325.1 Gemmataceae bacterium | reverse complement strand
ACTGTCATGATTCTCGATGAAGCACGATCGAAGCAGTATCTCCGTGAGCGTTCGGCCGAACCGACGGGTCGCCGACGTGAGGAAGTATGGGATGGAGTGACGTTTATCATGCCCGAAGCGAACGCCGAACACGCGGACCTGGCCGCATTTTTCATTTGGGCCTTTCGAACGGTTTTCCGGCCCCGGGACGGGCATCGCGTATCGGGTCCGATCAACGTTTCCGATCGAGCCTCGGACTGGACCCATAACTATCGCGCCCCCGACGTTTCGCTCTACCTCGCGGAAACGAAGGCTCGGCTGCTCGACTCGCATTGGTTCGGCGGCCCGGACTTCGCCCTGGAGGTCGTCAGTCCGAACGATAAGAGCCGCGACAAACTCGGGTTCTACGCCAAGGTCGGCACGCGCGAAGTGCTCATCCTCGATCGTCAGCCGTGGGTGATGGAGCTGTATTCGCTGATCGAAGGACGCCTGGAATTGAGTGCGACGACGAAGCCGGGCGGCGCGCCGATCGCCAGTACCGTCACCCCGTTTACGTTTCAATTCGTCGATGGCACTTTTGGTCACACGGTCAAGATCGTCCACCGCGAGACGGGCCAGGACTGGGTCGATTAGCTTCGCCAGTCCGCTTTTCTCGAGCCTCGATGTGTCGCGCGATGGCCCGCGTGGGCGGTCGTCTTTGAGAAGTCGCGTGGAGTCGCTTCGATTCGCTCCGCCGGGCAAATAGAACAGGCGAGGACGAGTTGCCCGGAATTCTCTCCCGCCCGACGGACGCACTTCAATGATTCACCGCCTGTCACTGGCCGCATTGTTGCTGACGCTTTCACTCGCGCGAGCCGATGTCACGCTCGTCGAGAATGGCCAGTCCCGCTGCGTGGTCGTGATCGACGCCGCGACGATGGCCGCCGACAAGCCGCCCCCTCCGAAGTTCGTCGCGGCCGAGGCGGAGCGACAACGGCAACGCTTGCGCGAGTCCGCGAACGACCTGGCGCATTATCTCGGCAAGATGTCGGGGGCCAAGGTTGAAATCGTCTCGGCCCTGCCGGCCGGCGACCAGCGCGTGCCGATCTACATCGGCTCGTCGGCCGCGAAAGTGTTCGGCCCCGTCGGCAAGTCGGCGCCGTTCAAGCAGGGCTTCCGCTACGTCGTGTCGGCGAAGGGCGTCGGGATGTTCGGCGAATCGGACCTCGCCTCGAGTTACGCCGTCTACGAGCTGCTCGACCGACTCGGTTGCCGCTGGTTCATGCCGAGCGATCTCGGCGAGTATGTGCCGGAACTGAGGACGATCGCGCTCAAGGAAATCGACTTCGCGTCGGCCCCGGGGACGATTTTCCGCGTCATTTGGTATGCGGACGACGCCTATCGACGCCGCAATCGGCACGGCGGCCTGTTGCTCTCGGCCGGGCACGCGCTTGAGATGTACGTCACCAAGGAGGATCGCGCCAAGCACCCCGACTGGGTGGCCGAGATCGGGGGCAAGCCGCACCCCACGCGCTTGAAATGGAGCAATGCCGGCCTCGCCGACGCACTCGCCGACAAGGTGCTCAAGCTTCACGCGGACGACCCGCAACCGAGTTACTCGCTTTCGCCCGACGACGGCTCGGATTGGGACGAATCGAAAGACGACCGGGCGATCGACGCCAAGGACATCGACCCGACGTTCCAGCAAAACTCGATCACCGATCGGCTCATGGTGTTGACGAATCGCGTCGCGACCAAGGTCGCCGCGAAGGACCCGGAGGCGTTGCTCGGCGTCCTGGCTTATGTGCAATACACGAGGCCGCCCGTCCGCGAGAAGGTACATCCGAACGTGGTCCCGCAAATCGCGCCGATCACTTATAGCCGGGCCCACCCGATGAACGACGACCGCGTGCCAGGTAACAAGGACTTGCGCTACCTGATCGAAGGCTGGGGTCAAAAAGCACGGATGACGTCCATGTACTTTTACGCCTGGTTCCTGGCCGAGCCGTCGGCCCCGAACCCGATGCTCGCGAAGTGGGGCCATGACGTGCCGTTCGCCCTCAAGAACAACTGCAAACTCTGGCAACCGGAAACAATAACGAATTTTGAAACGTCGATGCATGCCCTGTACATGGGCAATCGACTCGCCTGGGACCCGACGCTCAAGCCGGCCGACGTGTACGCCGAGATCGACGCCAAGTTCTACGGCCACGCGGCCAAGGAAATGACCGCCTACTGGAAGTACATCGACGACGCCTGGGTGAACACGCCGGAGTATTCGGGTTGCGGGTTCGCGTACCTGCGGCGCTGGACGCCGGAGAAGCTGGCCGAATCGCGCCGGTTGCTGAACGCGGGCCTCGCCGCCTGCAAGACGCCCATTGAAAAACAGCGCGTCACGCTCGCCGACGATTCGCTGCAACTGTTCGAATTGTTCATGAAGCTGCGCCGCAATCAGGCCGAGGGGCGGTTCGCGACGTTGGCGAGCGAGGCGGAACAGTGGCGGAAGCGAGTCGTCGAACTCGGCGAAAAGTACAAGGACCAGTATTGCTTCACGCGAGTGCCGTGGACGCCGCACACGGTGAACGGGGCCTATTTCGACCAGTTCTACCAACAGACCTACAACGACGCCTCTCGAATCGCCAAGCACTTCGATGTGCTGACCACGCCGCCGCTTCGACAGTTCAAGTATCAGATTGATCCCGACAAAAAGGGCGAAGCCGCCGGCTGGATGAAGCCGGAGTTCGATGACAAATCCTGGAAGTCAACGGACGTGTGCATCGAGACGTGGTCCACGCTCGGGCACCACGATTACTTCAAGTCGATGTGGTATCGCACGCAGGTGACGCTGCCGGCCGTCCCGGTCGGTCAACGGCAATTCCTGTGGCTCGGTTCGTTCGATGGTTCGGTGAAAGTGTTTGTGAACGGGCAACTCGTTCGCCATTCCAAGGACGGCAAGCCCGCCGATGAAGTGACCGGCTACTGCCAGCCGTTTTCGTTCGACATCACGTCCGCGGTGAAGCC
>JANLUE010000740.1:0-1551 GCA_031363325.1 Gemmataceae bacterium | reverse complement strand
CGGCGCCGTGGACCGACGAGGGCCTGGGTCAGTCGTTCGTCGATGTGCTGCGCGTAGATCGTGAGGGCTGAGAGACGGGCGAGATAAGGGCTGTCCATCAATCGGCTCAGCGACGTGCCGACATCCAGGAAGCGAACGTGTCGAATCGGGGCGAGTCGGAACAGGTCGGCCGCCCGGCCGAGGAACATTCGAGCCTCGACGTTCACGGTCTCGATGAACCCCCGCGCCCATTCGGTCCCACCGACGATTGGCCGAATTGGAGCCTCCCACTTGGCTCGATGCCGGGCGAACCCGGTCAGTCGCTCCATTAATTCGGACGCCCCCGGGTCGGCAGGCCCGAGTCGGGCGGCGGCACACTGGAGGCGAATGAACTCGCCACGCGGGTCGCCCCGATCGTCGAGCCAGTCGGCATAAATGAGGCGTGGACCATCATTCGCCGGGTCGGCGCAAACGGCTTCGAGGAAGGCGGCCTCCAGGTGCATTCTCAACCCTAGAACGCTCTCGCCGAATGGGACGAAGGCCTTTCTCGGTCTTGGGCGACCCGAGTTAATGGGCCGAGATCAACGCCACCGTATCGCGTTCGATCATCGCCTCGATTCGGGCTTCGTCCAGGCGCGGCAGGGCCGTTCCTTCAAGCATGCCGTTCAACTCGCGTAGGCCCGCGAGCGTCGCGTTCACGGTGGTGAACGGGTAATCGGTCCCGAACAGCACCTTCTCCCAGACGCCGTACTCCTGGACCAACATCAGGCTGTGATAAAGTTGAAACGGTCGATAGTGCAAGGCGCTGATGTCCGCGTAGAGGTTCGGGTGCTTGCGGATCGTGGCCACGCATTCGCCCTCGTACGGATGACCGAGGTGAGCGAGGATCATGGTCACGTCGGGGTGTCGAATCGCGGCCGCGTCCACATGGCGGGGCAACGTGCATTCGAGCGGGGCCTGCGCGACGAACGTCGTCCCCGTGTGCAGCAAAACCGGGAGCCGATGCTTCGCCGCGTAGGTCCAGAGCGGATCGAGTCGTTCATCGTCGGGGCGGAAGCCGGCATACATCGGCAAGAGCTTGATGCCGCGCAGGCCGAGCGATTCGTGCCCGTCGCGGAGTTCCCGTTCCCAGCCCGGCTGTGTCGGGTCGACCGACAGGAAGCCGACTAGATCGTTCGGATGGGCGGCCACGTACTCCGCGACATGGCGATCATCGACCCACACGCCGGACAACTTCGCCTTGCCGCCGAACACGACCGTCCGCACGCCGGGTTGCGATTGCCGTTGATAATCCTCGAAGCGCACCGTGAGATCGACTTCGACTCCCGCCCGGGCCCGCTTCGCCTGCGCGCGGAACGACTCGGAAAAATCGCGGGGGTATTCCCAAAAATGACTGTGCACGTCGACGATCATGGAACGGTCTCCGCGAGTGGCGTCAGTCGATAGAACATGGCACACAACAACGAACCAAAAGTACGACGACGTCCGTGCGCCGGTTCGCCGCGCGGCGTAGGTTGGACGGAGCCGAGCGCGTCACGCGAATCGAGTTGCGCGACCCAGGGACGCCCTCGG
>JANLUE010000719.1:0-6680 GCA_031363325.1 Gemmataceae bacterium | reverse complement strand
GGTCAGGTCGAGCGTCACCCGGCGCAGGAGCGTGATCCTGTCAGCTTCTTGAGATGGAGTGAGCTTCTCCTTCGCCAGGCGGGCCAGGACGAATTTGTCGATCGGGTTGCGGACCAGGCCCGCGACGTTCGGCACCGGGGGTCGCTTGATCGGCTGAAACGACCAGTGCGTTGATCGACCCGCCTCGACCGCGACTTCTTCCTTGTCCGGCCCCTTCGCTCCCTCGGCCACCCAACGACGCAGCGATGCGATCTGGTCCGCCGTCAGTTCCCCTTTCGGCGGCATCTTGGCGATGTCTTTCTCACCAGCAATCGCTTTGAGCAATCGACTCTCCCCCGGCTTGCCCGCGACGATGGCAGGCCCAGAGATGCCCCCCTGTTTGATGCGCGAATACACGTCGAGACGCAGGTCGGCCTTCTGCTTGGTCGAACCGTGGCAGGACACACAATGGGCGGTGAAGATCGGCTTGATGTCGCGAGCATAGTCGATCGGCTCGGCCCCGATCACCGGGCTGGCCAGAATCGCGACGAACAGCGGGAGTCGACGGAACATGGAACGTCCGGCAAGGAGAGGGCAGGCGGGTGAAGATAAGATAGCTGATTGAACGGGAGAGGGACAATCGGAACGTGAAGAACCTGGAATAGCTGGCCTGTGGTGACGCAAGTGCTTAAGACACCTCCGGGTAGGCTGGCCCGTTCGTGTGTCGGCCTCTCGTCCAGTTCGCGGAACGCGGAATGAAAACAAACCGGAACACGGACGGCGAGCGAACGCTCGCCGTCTTCTTTGATTTTGAGAACATCGGCATCGGGCTCAACCAGCGCCGCGATCGATTCGACATCGTCAAGGTCGTCGAACGCCTCGTCGAGAAGGGCAAGATCGTCGTCAAGAAGGCCTACGCCGACTGGAGTCGATTCGCGCAGTACACGGCCCCGCTCCACGAGGCCGCCATCGAGTTGATCGAGATCCCCCGGCGGGCCCAGACCGGCAAGAACTCGGCCGACATTCGATTGTGCGTCGATGCCATGGACCTGGCGTATTCGAAAGATCACATCGATACGTTTGTGATCGTCTCTGGCGATAGCGACTTCTCGCCGCTCGTGTCGAAGCTCAAGGAACTCGGCAAGCACGTGATCGGCCTCGGCCTCGCCGAAGCCACGTCCGAGTTGCTCCGGGACAATTGCGACGAGTTCATTTACTACGACGACCTGGACCGAGCACCGACGCAGGTGCCCGGCATGTCGGCCCAGTTGCCGGACGCCAAGAAGAAAGCGTTCGGCCTGTTGATCGAATCGCTCCTCGCCTTGCGACGCGAGAACAAGGAGGTCCTGTTCTCGTCGATGGTCAAGGACACGATGAAGCGGAAGAAGCCTTCGTTCAACGAGGAGTATCACGGCTATCGGACGTTCAGCGAGTTGCTCGAAGACGCGGCCGAGAATGGCATCATTCAGATCGAGCGTCACAAGACGAGTGGTACTTACGTGGTGACGCGATTCAGCTCGGAGCCGGGCGAAGCGATCAAGCCCGAACAATCGGCCCCGCGTTTGGCGAAGCCCGCACCTCCGGTTCCGGCCCAACCGGCCCGCCGAACCCCGGTCGCGGCCCCAAAACCCGCGATGCCGGCCCCGCGACCGATGCCCGCGCCAGCCCCGGGCCGAGCGAACCAACCGCCCACAACGCCCAGTCGGCGTGCGAGTCCCCAGCGCGTCGCAAAGCCCGCGGCCCAGAAACCGGTGCCCGTCCCGGCCGCCGAGGCCCCGGACGAATTGCTCGACCTCGTCGAGGATCGGTACGACGATTGAGGCGGCGAGCACGCGGTGCTAAAATTACCGTGGAGGTTCGCATGCCGCTGCGCGATCACTTTCGACCGCCACTCGACAAGAAGCGCCACTGGAGCGGCTTTCACGGCGGCTGGCCCATGCAGATCGTGGCCGAACTCGGTCGCCACCTGCCGGCCCGTTACTTCGCCGAGCCACAGGTTCACCCCGGCGGCGTCGAAGTCGATGTTGCGACGTTTCGCGACGAGGCATCGACGGACTGGGCCCCGGGACCAAACGAGGGCGGGGTCGCGACAGAAGTTTGGGCACCGGCGCGTCCGACGATGAGCGTCGAGACGGATTTGCCGACGGAAGCCGATGAATACGCCGTTCGGGTGTACGATTCCGAACGCGACTGTCGACTCGTGGCGTCCGTCGAAATTGTCAGCCCGGCCAACAAAGATCGGCCCGAGCGTCGTCGGGACTTTGTCGCCAAGTGTTCGGCACTGCTCGAGCAACTGGTGTCCGTCGCGATCATCGACCTCGTTTCAATTCGCCAATTCAATCTTTACGCCGAATTGATTGAAGCTTTGGACCGACCGGAATTGAAGCCGCCGACAGACATCAGTTCCATGTACGCCGCGACGTGTCGCTGGCGGCGGGAACAGACTCGGGGGCGATTCGAGTCGTGGGCGACTCCGCTCGCCGTTGGCCAGGCTTTGCCGCAGTTGCCCCTCTGGCTTTCGGAGACGCTGGCCATTCCGCTCGACCTCGAGCCAAGCTACGAAGCGACGTGTCAAATTCTTCGGATCGCGTGACTCATGCCGCTGCTCGACCATTTTCACGAACCGCGCAATCCCCGAAGCCGATGGCAGCCGTTCCACGGTCTTTGGGCCGCGAACATCGTGCGGTATTTGAACCGCACGTTGCCCGATCGTTTTTTCGCGTCCATGAACTTGCAATTGGGCACGGAGATCGTGGCCGATATTGCGGAAGCGGACGACGGAACGGCGTCCAGCGATTCCGGATGTCTGGCGGTGGAAACGTTGGCTCCACCCGTTGCGACCGGGTCGTGGCTCGCCGAGATCGCCGATGATTTGGAATTACGTTGGCGCAGCCGGTTCGACGTTCCGCTCAAGGGCTTGCTGGGTGCCTCCTGATCGGAACGGTTAATACGCATTCCGGTGCACCAGGCCGTTCCAGACGGTCATCCACATGATCTTGAAGTCGAACCACGGGTTCCAGTGGACGATGTAGTACAGGTCGTACTGGATTCGCTTGCGGAGCGAGGTGTTGCCGCGCCAGCCGTTGACTTGCGCCCAGCCGGTGATGCCGCACTTCACGGCGTGGCGGGCCATGTAGTTCGGGATCGTCGTGCGGAATCGCTCGATGAACTCCGGTCGTTCCGGGCGCGGGCCGACGACGGACATATCTCCTTTCAACACATTGATGAACTGCGGCAATTCGTCCAGGCTCGTCTTCCGCAAGAACGCCCCGAGTCGGGTCGTTCGATTGTCTCCCTTGGTCGTCCACACCGGCCCTGTGCTGGCTTCGGCGTCGACGCGCATCGAACGAAACTTCAGCATCTCGAACGCCGACCCGTTCAGCCCGCAGCGACGTTGCCGATAGAACACGGGCCCTCGGGTCGTGAGCTTCACCGAGAGCGCGAGTATCAACAGTAACGGCGAAAGAATCAGCAGTGCGAACGCTGCGAGGACGATGTCCATCGCCCGCTTAATGAGCACGTTGGCCCCGAAGTGCGGGCTCTCACGGAGGCCGACGAGGGGCATTCCTTCGAGAAAGGTCGTCGTGAGTGTGAGACCCGCCAACGCGGGCACGTCAGCCACGAGGCGGATGTCCACGACCTTCTGGGCGAGCACGTCGAACACGCGGCGCGACTCGTGATACCGGTTCATCGGCAACGCGATGAACACGTGGTCGATCCGATACTTTTCGATCAACGTCGGCAAGTCGCTGACCGTCCCGAGAATGTCGAGGTCGCTCGACCACCGGGTCGGGTTGTCCTCGACGTACCCGACGTTGCGGAAGCCCATCCAGGTGGCCGTCCGCAAGGCGGCCGCGGTCTTGCGGGCCGAGCGCCCGGTCCCGACGATCACCGCGAACGACGGGTTGTAGCCGCGGCGGCGGATCCAGTGCACCGCCCACCAGATCGTTCGTCGCGAGATCAACACGGCGATCGACGCGAGCAATGCAAAGAGCGCCAACGCGAACCGCGACACATAGGGGTCCTGCAAAAAGAACGCGGCCCCGGTCACCAACAGGACGAGTAACGGCACGCCCTTCAAGACGGCCCAGAGTTCTTCACGCAGTCGGCGGAGCCGATTGATGTCGTAGTTGCGGGCGAGGAAGAACGCGACGGCCGCGAGTCCCATGACCAACGGCAGGTCGCGATAGACCCAGTCGACCGGGGGTTGGTCCTTCTGGATTGGGAACAGGCCGGAGAAGCGCAGGTGATAGGCCGCGATCCAGGCGGCCCCGACGGCCAGCACGTCGCACGCGCACACCCAGATCGCCAACGTTTGGCCGCGCCGCTTGATCATCGCTGGACTTCTAACGGCGCACGGCGCGGCGTGTCAAGGTCACACCTTGTCCGGCACGACGAACGGCTTCCGGTATTCACGCGTCAGGAACACGTTCGCTTCCTTCGCGCCGTCGCCGGTGAAACGTTCGGCCGTCGGGTCGAGGGTCAGCGTTCGCCCAAGGCGGAACGACTGGCCGTCGAGCTTCACGCCGACGCCGGTCAGGTTCTCTTGAAGGTTCTTGAACGTTTCCAGCACTTCGCGATTGTCGCCGAGCTTCGCCTTGCCGTCGAACGGCACGACCTGACCCAATCGATACGACGCGTTCGCCGCGTGGATCAGTCCGCACGAAAGATGGCCGACTTCGACGTCGGCGTTGCAGTCTTCAACTTTCCGCGACCGAACGGCCGCCAGAAAACTCCCCCAGGCACCGCCGAGCGTCACTTTCACGTCGTGGCGTTCGAGTTTTTCCGGCTTGCCCGAACGCGGATGGAACATGCCATTCTCGATTCGTCCTGCGGACGTGTAGTATTCGTTCGCGACCTTCAGCCTGTAGCTCGTCTTGTTCTCGACGAGCCCGCGAACTTCGAACACGAGGAGCACGTCGCCGTACTCCATGACGGCCATCTGCATGTTCGGCGTCTGGCCCTGATCGTCAAAGCCAAGTCGACCGCCGAGGCTCCAGACCTTGCTCGGTAGGCCCGCACCCTTGATCGCCCAGCGAGCCACGTCCAGTTCGTGGATGCCCTGATTGCCGATGTCGCCATTGCCGAAGTCCCAGAACCAGTGCCAGTTGTAATGGACGTAGTTCGGGTTGAACGGCCGCTCGGCCGCCGGCCCGAGCCACAAGTTGAAGTCGAGGTCGGCCGGCGCGGCAGCCTTGTCGCGGTGGCCAATGCTCCAGCGCGGCTTGCAACAGTACCCCTTCGAGACGAGGAGCTTGCCGTACTTCCCCGACTGAACGGCCGCGATCTCACTGGCCCGCCCGGTGCTGCTCCGTTGTTGTGTGCCATGCTGGACGATTCGTTTGTACTTCCGGGCCGCCTCGACGCAGCGCCGACCTTCCGTGAGGTTGTGACTGAGGGGCTTTTCGACGTAGACATCCTTGCCGGCCTGACACGCCCAGATCGTCATGTGCGAGTGCCAGTGGTTCGGCGTGGCGATCGAACTCGCGTCGACGTTCTTGTCGTCGAGCACTTCGCGGATGTCGGCCACGCACTTCGGGGCCGTCCCGTACTTTTCCGCGATCGGCTTGCTTCGCGAATCCCACAAACGCTTGTCGGGATCGACGAGATACGTGATCCGGACGCCCGGGAGTTTGAGGTATTCGCCGATGTGACCGTTGCCCTGGCCGTGAATGCCCGCGACGGCCACGCGAATCTCGTCGTTCGCACCGAGCACGCGGCCCGTCGATTTTGTTCCAGCCAAAGTGATCGTGGCGGCCGACGCCAGGAAGTCGCGACGAGTGAAGGTGAACATGACTCGGTTCCTCGGAGAGACAAACACTGTCGCGCGCCGCGAGTTCCAAGTCAACGGGCCACTTGAAAAAAACGTCCACAGTATCGGATCGGCCCGCCCATTCCGGCGGCTCGACAGCCGTACAATGCTAGCGTCACTTCGTCCCGCCTCTCTCAAGGTTTGATTGTGTCCCGATTCCTGGCGATCCTAGGTTTCTTCGCGCTGGCGGGCACGATCCATTCGGCCGAACCGCCCGAGACCGGCAAGACGCCGAAAGGGTTTGAGCCGGTCGACAAGGCTGCGCGCGAGATCATGGAATTGCTGCGTTGCAAGGCGATGACCGTGGCCGTGTCGCGGAACGGGGTGGTCCTCTATTCACGCGGGTTCGGCTGGCGGGACGACGAGAATCAAAAGCCAACGGAGCCCGATACGTTGCTGCGGGTCGCCAGCGTGACCAAGCCGATGACCGCCGCCGCGATCAAGTCTCTGATCCGGTCGAAGAAGCTCAAGGCCGACGACAAGGCGTTTGAGTACCTGAAACTCGAACCACCCGCCGGTGCGAAGAGTGACGAACGTCTCGCCCGGATCACGATTCAGCATTTGCTCGATCACAAAGGTGGTTGGGACTCGACGAAGCGAGCCGATCCGATGTTTCGCGCGCTCGATGCCGAGAAGGCCTTGATGCTCGAACGGCCCGCCACCCCGACCGACATGGTTCGCTGGATGCTCGGCGAACCGCTTCAGTTCGATCCCGGCGCGCGCGAAGTGTATTGCAACTTCGGGTACTGCGTGCTGGGGCGGGTCATCGAGAAGGCGAGCGGCAAGTCGTACGGCGACTCGATGTCGGAGCTCGTGTTCAAACCGGCCGGCATGAAGGACGCCAGGGCGGGGCGGAACAAGCCGGCCGATCGCGACCCGCGCGAGGTCT
>JANLUE010000694.1:0-3299 GCA_031363325.1 Gemmataceae bacterium | reverse complement strand
GCCAAAGACTACAAGCTTGATTTCAAGGCCAAGACCCCGATCTGGGGCTTCGCGAGCCATCCGGTAATTGAGGGCGATCGGCTCTTCTGTGTGCCGGGTGGCGACGGGTGTTGCGTGGTAGCGCTCGATCGCAAGACGGGCAAGGAACTCTGGCGGAAACTCACGGCGGCCGAACCCGGCTACAGCACGCCGATGTTGATCGATGCGGCCGGCAAGCGGCAACTACTCGTGTGGCACGCCGAGTCCGTCAACTCGCTCGACCCGGCGACGGGCGAGCGTCTGTGGTCGGTCCCGCTCGCGGCCTCGAACGGGTCGGCGATCATGGTGCCGATCGTCCACGGCGAGTACCTGTTCGTTGGCGGATTCTCGTACGTGTGCAAGGGCATGAAGCTTCGCAAGGACAAGCCGGGGGCCGACGTGCTCTGGACCGGCAATCGCAAGACGGGCCTTTACCCGGTGAACTCTCAACCGTTCGCCGACGAGGGGCTGATCTACGGTGTCTGTCAGAATGGCGAACTGCGCTGCGTCGAGTTGGCGACGGGCCAACGATTGTGGGAAACACTGGAACCGGTCGGCGGCAAGGCGGGCCAGTGTCAAACCGCGTTCCTGATCAAGAATGGCGATCGATTCTGGTTGTTCAACGAGCGTGGCGAGCTGATCGTCGCGAAGATTTCGCGGAACGGGTACGAGGAGATTAGCCGTGCCAAGGTGATCGAGACGACGGGCAACGCGTTTGGCCGCGACCTCGTCTATTGCGCGCCGGCCTTCGCCAACCAGCGCCTGTACGTCCGCAACGACAAGGAATTGATCGCGATCGAGTTGGCCAAGTAACTCGCCGACGATTGCCGACGCCGAAGTCAGGCATTTACTGGGCGAAGACTCGCCGCAGCCAGGCTTCGAGCGTGATGAGCAGCCAAATCTTGGCCCCGTGGCGCGGGCGCAAGCCGCCGAGTTTGCCCGCGAGCAAGCGTTCCAGGTAGTCGCGGCGGAACAACCCGTACGGCGTGAGGCCATCGAGGAGCCGGGCCTTCGCGGCGGGCAGGAGTGGGCCTCGGAACCAACCTTCGACCGGGACCAACATGCCGCTTTTGGGTCGTTCGAGGATTGTCGGCGGCAAGAGGTCGGCCACGGCACGCTTCAACAGATATTTCTCTGTTGATCCGTTCAACTTGAGACGCGGCGGGATCGCGAGCGACAATTCCACCACGGATCGATCGAAGAGCGGTGCGCGCGGCAGCACGCCGAACGGAAAGCTCAGGGCATCAACCTTGGGCAGGATGTGATGGCCACCCTTCCACCGCACGTTGATCGCCTGGAGCCGGGCGACGAAGTCGGGCCAGCGCGGGTCGTGGAGGAACGGCCCGACGCGAGCTTCGAGCGGGTCGGCCGCGAGCGCCTGTTGGGCCGTGTCGCTCAGCAGGTCGGGCAGGTCGTCGTAGCACTTCAAGTGGGCGCGCAGGTAGTTCGCTTCGCGCGAGCTGGCCCCGCCGGGCTGCGGTTGGAGCTCGGCCAACAGCATGGGCAGGTTCTTCGGCCCGCCGAAACATGGGTCGCCGCCTTCGCCATTCAGCACGACACCAACTTCGCGGGCCGCTTCGCGAAAGAGCAGGGCGTTCGGCACCGTGAGCGGGTCGCCGATCGGGTCGTTCAGGAGGCCGACCGAATCGTCGAGATAGTGGAGCACGCTGGCGGGCGACAATTCGACGACGCGATGGTTCGTCCCGCAATGCCGTGCGACCAGCGAACTGAACTCGAGTTCGTTGGGAGAGTTTGGCCCGAACGAAACGGAGTACGTGTGAACGCGGAAATCGTGCAACTGTCGGGCGAGCGCGACGACGAGGCTCGAATCGAGCCCGCCCGAGAGCGTCGCCCCGACGGGCTGGCCGCGCGGCGGCAAGCGCCGTGCGATCGCGACTTCGAGCCGCTTCCGGAGCAGGGCCGTCAGTTCGGCTTCCGAGTTTGTTGAAAGGGGCCGTGCCGGCAACTCCCAGAATGACTCGCGACGGAGTGCTCCATTCGTCCAAACGACGTGCTCGCCGGGCAGAACTTCAAATACTCCTTCAACGAGCGTCTCTCGCCCCGGGATGTACGCGTAGGTCAGGTACGCGGCGACGCTCGCCAGGTTAAGCGTCCGTCCCTTCGGGCCGGACAAGTCCCGGATGTTCGACGCGAAAGCGAATTCGCCAGATTGCGTCGAATAGAACAGCGTCCGCTCGCCGATGCCATCGCGGGCCAAATGGACGGCCCCAGCCGAATCGGCCCACGCCAGCGCGAACGCCCCTTCGACCTCGGCGAGTTTCCCGGACGCAAGCACGGATCGCCAGGCGTCGATCGATTCGATTGGTCGTCCATCGAGGAAGCAAGCGTCGTAGTCGGCCAACAGTTCGCCGGGCGCAAGCCCCAAACACAAATTGATGCGACCAACCGGGCGACGACGCGATTCGCCATCGCCAAGCGGCGGGCCCAGGGCGGGACGAACGATCGAGGTTATTTCGGAGAGTTCGCTCACACAATCGGCTTATCCAGGTCGCGGTAAATCACTACATGTACTCCTCAAAATCTTTCAGATGTTCGTCGTCGTCCGAAACAATTGTTATCCACCCTTTGCAAAACCCCGGTTCCGGGCGAAGTCGTACGAGTGGTTTCTCGCTCACCAGCTTCGCGATCGGCACGCTCTTCTCCGTAATGACGACTTCCTCGCCGGGCGCGAGTCGGTGAATCCAGTCCGCGAGCCCGGCCGGAGCGTCTTCCAGTGTGACAATTGTACTCATCGGAATTCTCTTTGCTTCGTCGTCTTCGCGAGATACATGCTTCCATGTTACTCGATTGCTCACTGAATCGGTTTGTCCAGGTAGCTGTAGATCTTCCAGGCCCCGGACTTCGTCTCGACGAACCAGATGGCCGTCGTGCCGGTTCGAACGAGATAGCAATCGTCGGGGTCCTTGCGAATCGAGAAGACGGCCGCCGAAAAATGGGACTTCAGGAACGGCAAGTTGATGTCGCGGCCGTAGTCGCGATTCTTCTCGGACCGTTCGTCGCGCGTGATCGTCACGGCCGAATGCGGCAACAGGAACGAAGTGACATCTTCGCCTCGGGCGGCTTGCTTGGCGAACGCGACGAAGACCGTCCGCAAGCCTTCGGGCACCGGTTCTTTGCCTGCGTACTTCTCGAACGGATCGGCGTCGGCCGCGACGATCGGCCCGAGCCAGAGGACGGCAATCGCGACACACAGACGGTTCATCAACTCACTCCAGTTCGGTAGACGGGCATTCGTTCCGACGAGCGAACCGGGCGCATCG
>JANLUE010000644.1:0-5508 GCA_031363325.1 Gemmataceae bacterium | reverse complement strand
AACGGGTGGTTGTGGCACTTTGCGCATTGAACGCGGACGCCGAGGAAGAGCTGGGCGGCGTTCTCGGCCGCGTCTTCGGGCGTGCGGGCGACGCGATAGAAGTTCGCGGCCGGCTTGTTGAGCGGGTTGCCGAGCGAGGTCAGCAGTTCGCGGGCGAACTCGGTCAACGGCCGATCGGCGGCCACGGTTCGCACGAGGTAGCGGTGGAAGCCGTGAACGCCGCGCTCGGTGATCGTCGCCGGGCTGCCACGCAAGACGTCGGCCCACTTGAGCGCCCAAAATGATGCGAACTCATCGCGTTCGAGTAGGGCATCGATCAACTTCGCCCGTTTGTCCGGCGACTTCGAATCGAGGAACGCCCGTGCTTCATCGATTGTCGGCAGTGTGCCGATCGCATCGAGATACACTCGGCGCAGAAAAACCTCGTCCGACGCAAGCTCGGCCGGGCGAAGTTGCAAGTCCTTCTGTTTGGCGAAGATGTGTTCGTCGATGAAGTTGGCCGGCCCGGGGCCGTGAAAAGCATAGCCTGGATCGGGTTGAATGTGGGCGAGTCGAACGCTCGTGATCTGGTCGAGGTAGCGGACGAGGATCGATGCCTCGGCCGTGCGGGTGAAGCGAACCTGGCCCCCCGGAGTGACCGGCACGGTCTCTGGGTCGCTCGACGTGAACACGGCGAGTGGCGTCACATCGCGGGGCCCGTCCTTGAAATGCGCACGGACCGAAAGCGTTCCATCGGCGACGGTCACTTCGAGCCGTGCCAGCGTGCTCGGGCCGGAGTCGCGAGCCCCATCGGCGATCCACCGGGCGATCGTTCGATAGGCCGGGTCGTTCGACGTGAAAACGGTCCCGCCACCGTGGCGAACTTTGCCCGTGCCTTTTCGCAGAATCAAGCTCGATTCGGGTGCCGCGCGATCAACTCGTCGACCGCCGAGTTCCTTCACCAGCGTGGCGAAGTCGAGGTCCGCGTCGAACCCGCGCAGGCTCAGGCGAAATCCGTTCTTCCCTTGCGGCGAGCCGTGACAGGCCCCTTGATTGCAGCCGGCGCGAGAGAGGGCGGCGATCACGTCCGTCCGAAACTCGACCGGAGCCTCAGCGTGGGCTGAATTCGCAACGAATCCAAGAATCGCAATCCATCGATGCATTGGCTTCACTTCTTCGGTTGGCGGACTTCCAACTCGATGCCGACCCGTTGTTCTTCCTCGAACCCATCGACGACAGCCGTCGAATTGCCTGCCAGATTGTGTCGGCCGACGGGTGTTTCCTTCGCGGCTCGAATCTCGACCTCCACTCCAACTTGGCCCTTCGGGATGACGATCATCTCCGGAAGGATGATGCCCTGAAGCGGGTTGAGCCGCACGACCACATCGCCATCGAAGGACTTCACTCGGTTGGCCGTGAGCCACACTTTGCTTGTCTCGCCGGGCGCGAGCTTCACGGGTTCGGCCGTCACGTTGAACGCGGTCGTCAGGTTCAACTCGAACGTGCGCGTCAGCGTTACGCGACGGCCATCGTGCGACGCCGACGCGGCCACTTCAATCCGCGTCGTCCCCAGATTGGAGAGGATCTTCGATTGAATATTGCCGGCGATTCGTAGCCGCTCGACCGTGGCGACCGGGAACTCGGCATAGACGCGGGTGCGGCCCTCGGCCTTATCCGCGAGTTGCCCGCCCTTGGCTGTGAACGTGATTGGCCCGGCGAACCCCCCGGCCCGCGTCGTGACAATCGGAATTGCGGCATGTTGATAGCGCGGCAGTGTAATGTTCGCTTCGGGCAGTTCGAATTCGAATGGGGCGGGCGGCGTGACCTGCACCGCGAATCGATCTGTCAAGGAAGGGGGCAAGCGCGTCTGATCCTCGCGCAGGGCGAGCGGGATCAAGTCGACGTTGACGATCTGTCTGTCGATGAGTGGTCGGGTTCGCACGAGCGTCGGGCTCGTCGGCGTCTCGGCGACGATCTGCACCGTGTGCAACCCGAGCGGCGTTCCCGGCGCGGCTGAGAGCTTGGCCACGAAGGCGGTCGCCTTCTCGCCGATCTCGCTCGGCGCCAGCGTCAGGCCGGGCGGGCCGCCGACCAGTTTCAGTCGGATTGGTCCGGGCGCTCCGGGGCGCGGAAGGACGAGCGGGATCGGCTGATGCAATCCTTGCGGAACGGTTAGCCCCTCGACTTCGGCCACGATCGTTGGCGGGAAGGGTCGATCGCGGGCCGTGATCCGATAGGCGAAGGCCGGCCCGGCGTCCCGCAGTTGGTCGCGCACCGTGAGGCCGTACCAGCCGTTGGCCGGTGCTTGAAATTCGAGCGTCACGCCATCGGCCGTCTCGGTTCCTTTGCGCAGTTCGCGGCCGAAGCGGTCGGTCAGGGTCAGTTCGTGGTCCGCCGGTGAGTTCAACGCCCGCGCTTCGCCAAGCAGATGAATCGATTGGCCCTTCGCCAATTCGAAGGCGAACGCCTGGCGCTCGCCGCCGACTCGAAGCGTGCCGGACCAGGTGCCGGGCACGGCGGCCCTGATGGCTTGCGCCCGGCCCGTCAACAGCAACGCATCGACCGATAGGAATGGGTTGGCTCGAAGCGGCGACAGGTTGAAAGCGAACGTGGTCGCCGGCGCGACGGCCAACGCCTGGGCGACCAAATGTCGCTCGTCCCGGCCGGGATGAATCGCGACCTCGCCCGCAATCGGCGCGATCGGCACCCACGCGGAGCCCTGGTCGCCGGGCCGACGAATTGTCGCGAAGGTTGGGCCGAGCGCATCGGGCGACTCGATGGCGACTTTGGCGTTCAACTCTGGCAGGTGCAGTTCCGATTGCTTTAAGCGCAAGGCGACTCGCGCGGCCGGATAGCGGCCGATCCGCAGGGCATATTGATGGTGCGGCGAGCCCCGGAATCGCGCGTCGCGAACTTCGACCGTGTAAGTCCCCGCGACGGCGAACGTGTGCTCGAAACGACAGTCGTAGTACAGCCCGGGGTCGTTATCTCTCTCGACGACGAACTTGCCGGCCGCGTCCCGAATCGTCAGCAGCGGGTCAGCGTCCTTGCCGAATCGGCTGGCAACGGTCTCGAAGCTCAGCGATTGCCCGGCCGACACGTCGAAGCGATATCGATCGACCTCGGCCTCGCGAAACGTCCCCCAAACGGTCGCGGGCAATTCGAGCTTGCCATCGGCCCTGGCCAAACGCACGGGCAAATCGTCAATCAGGAAGAGATGAGCGTAGCTCAAGCCGTCCGATGACGCTACCCGGAGCCCGGCGATCTCGACCGGGGCCTTCGCGTCCACCCGGAGTTCGAAGACCGCCGTGGTTGCCGACCGTTCGATCACGGTCGCTTGAATCGACCCTTCCGGCAACGAACTCCACAAGTCCGTGGCACGGTCGAGCTGGCGACCGACGACGGTGACGCGCGTCGTCTTGCCGCGCTCGACGACCGGCGGGACCAGGTGTTCGAGCGCGGGCTGGGCGGCCGAGCGACCGGCCGACACGTGCGCGACGAAAAAAATCGCGAGCAATCGAACGAAACAGTTCATGAGGCCGTTGGTTGGGCGAAGTTCGGATTCGTACTTTGGCGGGAATGAGTGTCATGTTACACTCTCGTTCAACGGAACGCAAGAATCGCCCCAGGAGAGCGGCCATGCGAAAGTCGATCGTCGTACTATGCGCCGGTTTGTTGGTGTTCGCGACGGGTTGTAGCGGCGGTGCCGAGTCGGCGGTGAAGGATCACATCGCCGCGATGAACGACTACGCGGCCGCCCTCGAAAACAACGAGTCGGACGCGAAGGTGAAGGAAGCGGGCGAGAAGTTCACGGCCGTCTCCAAGAAGCTGGAAGACCTGAAGCTCTCGGAAGACGAGAAGAAAAAGCTGACCGAGAAGTACTCGAGTGAAATCGCCGCGGCCGGCAAGCGCCTGGCCGAAGCGATGTTGGCCAAAGCGTTGAAAGGCGGCATGCCGACGATTCCCGGCATGCCAGCCATGCCCGGCATGCCGGCGATGCCCGGATTCGGCGGCAAAATCGACCTTCCCAAATAGCCCGAGGTGAAGTCGCGGTGCGGGCGGATCGGTCAGGGACTGAACACGACTTCGCCGCTCGGGCCGCGAAAGAGAACGTCGAATGAGTTGAGCACGTCGCGACCGAGGAGGCGTTCGTGGCCGATTGGATCCACGTGAAGTTGACACGGGACTTCCAGGCCATCGAGATGCAGCCAGAGCGAATATCGAAATGTCGCGGCCGAACCGCCAGCGACGCCTCTCAATAGACTGGGCCGACCGCGATTCGGGCTCAACCCAAGTTTGAGTAAATCAAGGGTAGGCAAAATTGTAACGTCTGAACCGGTGTCGGCGATGAAGCGATCAAACACAACTCCGGTCACTCCGGTTAGCCGGCGCAGTTCGACTTGGACAACGGGCAGCGGCTCGCCCGGGTAAGTGATGTCGTACGGGAAGCTCGCTCGTCGAACGCGAAACGGCTCGTCTTCATGTCCGACGCAAGTCACAAACGGATGTTCGGCCGCGTCTTCCGCGGCACGCTCCACCAGGACCGGCCGAATTCCAATGGCCACGACTTTGCCGCCCGCAAAACCGATCCATTTTCCGTGGTAGACTTCGAGCAACTCTTCGCGAACCGCCCAATAGGCAGCTTCGTTTCGACGCCATTCCGGGTCAACCTGTCGTGCCAACTCATCGGGTAGGCGATCCGCGAGACTTTGCATGCCGATATCTCCACGGGCCTCTCTGGATTATTGCAGAAGCCGCCTCATCCATCAACCGATTGCAATGTCATTTTCCGGCATCCGTCCCGTGCCCGTAGAAGACGCGTTCGATGAAGGTCGTGTCGACTTGGCCGTCGATGAAAGCGGCGGTGTTGAAGATTTTCTGATGGATCGGGACGGTCGTCTTGATTCCTTCCACCACAAACTCGCTCAGGGCCCGGCGGGCGCAGGCGATTGCTTCGGCCCGAGTCGGTTGATGGACGAGGAGCTTCGCCACGAGCGAGTCGTAGTTCGGCGGGACTCGGTAGCCGGCGCAGGCGTGCGTGTCGATGCGGACGCCGGGGCCGCCGGGGGGACGCCACGTCGTGATGGTTCCGGCCGAGGGCTGGAAGTTGTTGCCGGGGTCCTCGGCGTTTATTCGGCATTCGATGGCCGAGCCGCGTTGTTCGATCTCCGATTGTTTGAAGCGAAGCTTCTCGCCAGCGGCGATGCGAATCTGTTCGCGGACCAGATCGATGCCGGTCACGAGTTCCGTCACCGGGTGCTCGACCTGGATGCGTGAATTCACTTCGATGAAGTAGAAGTTGTTTTGCTTGTCCACGAGGAACTCGCACGTCCCCGCGCTGTAGTACCCGGCCGCCTTCGCGAGCCGCACGGCCGCCTTGCACATTTCGTCGCGCGTGCGGGACGGCAGGTTCGGCGCCGGCGATTCTTCGACCAACTTTTGATGTCGCCTTTGGAGCGAGCAATCGCGCTCGAAGAGGTGCACGATGTTGCCGTGCTGATCGCCGAGCAGTTGAATCTCGATGTGCCG
>JANLUE010000559.1:0-2179 GCA_031363325.1 Gemmataceae bacterium | reverse complement strand
TGTGACCGAAGCCGAGTTGGCCGTCCTGCGCGTGTTGTGGGACGACGGGCCCGCCCCGGTCCGCAACCTGGCCGAGGCATTGTCGGCCCAGGCCCCGACCGTGCAGAAGTTGCTCGAACGCCTGGAAGATAAGGGCTGGGTGGCCCGCGACCGCACGGGACCGATTCAACAATTCCGGGCGACGGCCGACCGCGACGACTTGATCGGCCGACGACTACGGGGCATCGCCGAGGAACTGTGCGAGGGGTCGATGACCCCGTTGCTCAGTCATTTGGTTCATGCGGAACTGTCGTCGGTCGACCGGAAGGCGTTGCGCGAGTTGATCGAGCAACTGGCCGACGCGCCGGCTCGGCGGAAGAGAACGTAACCCCGTTCGAGGCGGCGATGCGAACTCTCCTCGAATACGCTCTGGCGAACGCGGCCTGCGCGACGGCCCTGGCCCTCGTCGCGCTCGCGGCCGGGTCCGTGTTTCGTCGGCCGGCGCTCACGAACGCTTTGTGGGTCCTGGTGCTCATTCGATTGCTGCTACCGCCGATCTGGACAATCGAATTACCGACCTTGACCGAACTGACGACCGTCGCAGTCGCGCCCGAGCCCGTTGCGGAGATCGTCGAATCGCCCCCGGTGGACGATGACGCGTTGTTGGAATTGGCCTTCGCCATCGCGGCCGATGAACCCAACGCCGAACCGACACCGCCAGAACCGAAAGTCGAAGTCGACCCAGCAGTCACGGGCTTCAACGTCAATTGGTACGCGGCGATCGGAATCGTCTGGGCGGCCGGCAGTCTGTTCGTGTTCGCCCGGTCGGCTCGGCGAATTGTTCGTTTCCGCCGAGCCTTGCGCGACGCGCGGCCGGCACCGGCGAACGTCCAGGCTCAGGCCGCCCACCTGGCCCAAGAACTCGGGTTGAGGCAGTGTCCGGAGATCTTGTTGGTTCCCGGGCGGGTTTGGCCCTCGCTCTGGATGCCGGGACCGTTCGTTAGGCAAGCCCGCGTGATTCTGCCGACGGGGCTGCTTCCCGTGCTTGACCCCGCTCAGCGCGCGGCGGTTCTGGCTCACGAACTCGCCCACTTGCGGCGGGGCGATCCGTGGGTGCGGTGGCTCGAGTTGATCGTTGGCGGACTGTACTGGTGGTACCCGCTGCTCGGTTGGTTCCGCAAGAACTTGCGAGCGAGCGAGGAAGAATGCTGTGATTTGTGGGTTGTCGCGACTCAGTGCGGGCGGCAAGCGTATGCGACGGCCCTGGTCGAGACGGCGGTGTATCTCGGTGGGCCGGGGCCCGTACTCTCGCCAGCACTGGCGAGCGGGGCTGGCCCGGTCGCGAACCTTCAACGGAGAGTAACCATGATTATGCGAGCGACGTGGCCGGCGCGGTTAACCCGCGTCAGCCTGGCGGCCGTGTTAGGCATCGGGTCGGCCGGCCTGGCCTTCGGCCCGGCCCTGGCCCAGGACCGCGAAGGCGGCCGACAGGATCGCCCGCGCGAGGGGGATCGCAAAGACGGGCCGCGCGACGGGGACCGTAAAGACGGGCCGCGCGACGGGGACCGTAAAGACGGCCCGCGCGATGGCGATCGGAAAGACCGACCCCGAGACGGCGATCGGCCCCGCGATGGCGATCGCAAGGACGCCCCGGCCGACAACGAACTCCGTCAGGCCCGCGAACAGGCGGAGAAGGCTCGCAAGGAAGTACAGGAAGCCGTCCAACGCATGATCGAGGCGGAAGCCCGACTCGCTCGTATGGAGAATCGGCCCGCGCGCGGATTCGGGAATGGGGGCGGCGGATTCGGTGGCGCGGGCGGTTTCCCGGGTGGCGGTGGAGGATTTGGTGGCTTTGGCGGCAATCCCGGTGCGCCGGGCGGCGGCGGTTTCCCCGGTGGGTTCGGTCGACCTGGACCGGGTGCTGAAGGCGGCCGACCGGGCATCAACAACGGTCCGGGTGGACCGGTTCGACCGGGCGCGGACAATCGGCCTGGCCCCGGAACTCCAAGCGGACCGGCTCCCCGTGGGAGTGGTGGAGAGGGTCGGCCCGGCGCGGACAATCAGCCGGGCGGACCCGCACCGGAGATCCGCGAGATGCGCCAGCAAATCGAAGAACTCCGCCGAGCGATGGAAGAGATGCGTCGCGAACTCCGTCGCGGCAACGAGAATCGCAACTCTCCGGATCGCCCCAAGGATAAGG
>JANLUE010000525.1:0-4300 GCA_031363325.1 Gemmataceae bacterium | reverse complement strand
CCGGCGACGAGTTCATCGTCACGCCGGGCGATTCATTCACGATTGGCAATACGCTGTTCCTGGTTCATTCGGGCGAGACGGCCGAAACGGGAGACGACGACGGCCCACCGACGGCCGCGCAACCCACTCACTTCCAGCTCGGCCCCGACGACCTGCACAATATCGTCTTCCACGATCCATCGCACGTCTTGAAGGCACTGGCGCGGTTCCCGGAACTGATTCGCTTCTCCAAGGACGACGGTATCCGGGACGATCACGTCCTGAAGCTCGTGACGGATAGCCTTCGTCAAGCCGACGTTGCGGCGATCGTGGTCGGCGACGCTCAGTCAACGGACTTTCGTGTGGCCGTTCGGCGCGTCGTCGATCATCGACCGAGCCGGGAAGGCACGGAGTTTCGGCCCTCGCAACGACTCTGCAAGCGGGCTCTGAAAGACGACATGGAGAACACGCTCCACGTCCGGGGTCAGCGCTTCGATTCGAAAGTCACCGACGTCACGCTGGAGGCCGGCGTCGACTGGGCGATCTGTGCGCCGCTGTTTGAAGATGGACACCTGCGCGTTGGGCTCTACGTGGCCGGTCATTTGCGCGGCATCCGCGAGCCGGACCCACATGGCCCGCCGCCCGAACTTCGCGACTATCAGAAGGTCATCGGCCTGGCGACGCAGATTTACGGCAGCGCCCAGGAACTCCGCAGCGCCGAGAAGCAACTGACGCGCTACCAAAGCTTCCTGTCGCGGACGGCCGTCACGTTGTTGAATTCGGCGAACGCGGACGAAATGTTGAAGCCGAAGGAGACGCTCGTCACGGTGTTGTTCTGCGACTTGCGCGGTTCGTGCAAGTTGGCCGAACAGGGGGCCGAGGACTTGCTCGGCAACTGGAACCGAATCAGCCAGGCCCTCGACCTGATGACGACCGCGATCACGGATGAAGGGGGCGTGATTGGCGACCTGCAAGGCGATGCCGCGATGGGCTTTTGGGGTTGGCCATTGGCCCAACCGGATCATGCCGTTCGCGCGGCCCGGGCGGCGCTGCGCATTCAGCGCGACTTCACTCGCGGTCGGGCGAGCGGCCAACGCGACTATTCGTGCGGCATCGGCCTGGCGCACGGCAAGGCGGTCGCGGGACGGCTTGGCACCTTCGACCAGATCAAGCTCGACGTGTTCGGCCCAGTCGTCAATCTGTCGGCCCGACTCGAGTCGCTGACGAAGCTGTTCGGCGTGTCGATCCTGGCCGATCAAGCCGTGGCCGAGGCCGTTCGTGCCGCCGACCCGATGAGCCTGCAGTTCCAGACGCGGCCGCTCGGCACGGTGTGCCCGGCCGGGATGACCGCGCCGACGGGCGTTTCGGAATTGGTCCCACCGGGGACTTACCCGGACAAGCCACGAGCAACTTGGCAAGCCGCGATCACCGCGTTCGGCAACGGTCGCTGGACGGTCGCCAAGGAAAAGATCGAACAGTACCTGCTAATCTGCGGTCAGCCGATGGACAAGGCGGCCGAGTTGATCCTGGCCGAGATGACTCGACTCGGCGACCGCGCACCGGACAACTGGGACGGAGTTATTCGGTTGGACCAGAAGTAGACGAGAGGGCATTCAAATAATCGCAATCTCGCGTGGCCGTTCGCGAAAATCGAATCCCGATGCCGTCGCTCGATTTCGTCGCTTCGTTCGGTGCCCCGCAATTCTTTCCCAGCCCTCGCCACTTTCCACCGGCAAATCTCGCCCAGTGCCCCACGTTCGCCCCGCCTAACGCGTCGCGTCGCGATCGTTCCGGATCGCACGAATCCGCGCCATTTTTTATTGACAGATTCGCGCGCAAACCCGATAGGAACCCGCGTCTCTTCACCTTCGTCGCGCGGGGCCGAGGTCGGCCCAGGGGAGCCGCGGGGAATGCGCAACTTTGCCAAGCCGGGTCGACCGGGCCTCACCGTCGAACGACTCGAACTCCGAGACGTGCCGACCACCGCCAGCCTCTATGGCTCGAGCCTGATCATCGATGGCACCGAACAAGCCGATTCGATCACGGTTCGCCAGGACGGCAACTGGTTGCGAATCGACGGCACCAACATTCGCAACGGCTGGCGTACCGATTCGGGCGTCGACGCTCGATCCGTTCGTCAGGTCGTGATTCGAGGCAAAGGCGGCGACGACACGGTCAACATCGTCTCGCTCAAGATCAACACGATGGTCTGGGGCGGAACGGGGAACGATCGAGTCTACGGTGGCAGTGGGTCGGACACGGTTTACGGCGACCAGGGCAACGACACCTTAATGGGCAGTTCCGGCGACGACTGGCTCGTGGGCGGTGATGGGATCGATCAAATCTGGGGCGGGGCCGGCAACGATTGGATCACCGGCGACTCCGGGGACGATCGCATCTACGGCGACTCTGGGGACGATTCGCTGAGCGGCGGCGAAGGCAAGGACACGCTCAGCGGCGGGTCGGGGCTCGACGACTTCGATGGCCACGGGTTCGGCATGGGCGCGGCCGACGCGGCCAAGAACTTCGACACCTACCTCGACGAATTCGATCTCTGGCGGCCAACTCCAACGACCATCGTCAAAGCTGATTCCGGCCCCGTTATCCTGAAGGGCGAACTGGATAATCCCGGCTACCTCGCGGCCCTGGCCTCGCTGTCGGCAGCCGACGTGAAGTCCGCGATCCGCGTCGTCTCCAAGGGTCAGTACGACGTTTACCTGGCCGGCGATCGCAAGACGATCCGCGTGAACTTCGATGGCTCGTGGACGGACAACGACCCGATGCCGACCGGCAGTTCCGCCCCCGCGTTCGCGCTGATCCTGCTCAATCGAGCCCGACTGCAATCGTTCGGCATCGACCCGAATCGCTACTTCACGAACGCCGAATGGGACGGCCTGAACAGCAAGTCGGGCAACAAACTTTACGACCCGGCCGACGCGATCCGGCAATTCACGGGCCGGGCCGTCTCGACCCAGACGCCAAGTCGATTGGACTTCGCGACGTTGAAGTCCAAGGTCGAACGCGGTTCGGCGGTCGTCGCGTTCAGCTTCCGGGCCACGAGTTTCACGGCCAACTCGGCGGGCGTCATGGGCAACATGAGTTACGTGGTCCGCAAACTCTTCACGGATACGCGTGGCCAGAAATGGGTCGAACTCGCGAACCCACTCGGCACAGACCGCAAAGACGGCCGACTCGTCGACAACGCCCCCGGCACAGTCAAGCAAGACGACGGTGTGATCACCTTGCGCTGGGAAGACTTCCAACGGTCTTCGAACTTCACGGCGGTGTATGTGGCGTGAAGTCATGTCCCGCGAGCGTCCTTCGCTTTGAAGGAACGACATCGGGCTGGACTCATTCTCGATCACCCGTCTACTTAATGACTGGAGGACTACCGCGGAACTTGTGTCGAAGGAAACTCTCCAATGAGCCAGCATCTGCGACTCGCCGCCCTGCCCCTTCTTTTCGCCGCACTCTCGGCCCTGGGCGACGACACGAAGCCCAGCGGTCGCACGCTCACCGGCAAGGAGGCCCTGGGCGACTGGACAACCGACGCCCCCGGCATTCGCCGGAAGGTCACGGTTGACGATCTCGCCACTCCCTATGACACGCCCTCGGCCAACAATTTTCCCCGCGTCGTCAAGCGGCCCGAAGGGGCCTGGCCAAAAGCACCCGACGGCTTCGAGGTGACGGAGTTCGCCACCGGACTGACCGAGCCGCGCGTCATCGCCCGCGCCCCGAATGGCGACCTGTTCCTGGCCGAGAGCAAGGCCAACCGCGTTCGAGTCTTCCGCGACGCCGACGGGGACGGAAAGCCCGAGGTCAACGAGGTGTTCGCCACCGGCTTGAACCGGCCGTTCGGGATCGCCTTTCACCCAGTGGGGCCCGATCCGAAATACGTCTACATCGGCAACACCGACTCGGTGGTTCGTTTCGCCTACAAGAACGGCGACACCAAAGCGTCCGGCGCGGCCGAGATGGTGATCAAAGACATCCCAAGCGGCAACGAAAAGGTCGGAGGCGGCGGGCACTGGACGCGGGACCTGGAGTTCTCGCCCGACGGCAAGACCTTGTATGTCTCGGTCGGCTCGAAGTCGAATGTCGACGACGACAAATCGGAAGACCGCCGTGCCTGCATTCTGGCCTTCGACCCGGACGGCAAGAACGAGCGCATCTTCGCTTCCGGCATCCGCAACCCGGTCGGGCTGGCGACGCACCCGAAGACCGGCCAACTCTGGACTTCGGTGAACGAACGCGACTTGCTGGGCGACAACCTGGTGCCCGACTACATCACGCACGTCGAGGAGGGCGGCTTCTATGGCTG
>JANLUE010000373.1:0-4923 GCA_031363325.1 Gemmataceae bacterium | reverse complement strand
CGAGCGCGGCGGCCTGCGCCCATCGGCTCGCCTCGACGCGTGGACTTGAATCGGCTAGCGAACTCGGATCGAGTGCTTCTCGACGTTGCCGTTCTGGTCGGTCAGTTCGACGTTGCTGCTGCCCGCCTTGAGGGCGCGAATCAGGACTCGGCGCGCGTCGGTTGGGTCGGCCGAAACGTCGACCACGTCGCTCGATTCGCTCCACATGCGATCGACCGTGGCTCGTGTGGCCATGGTCAGTCGGCGCGATTCGCCCTTTTTGAAATCGAGCACTTGTGCCGGGGGCGTGGGGCCGGTCGCGGCCATTGGAAATGGAGATGGCCCGCCACCCAAGGCGCCAACGCCCGACGCGCCACCGCCGGACCCAATGAACGGCTCTGACCCAACTCCGCCGCGCGGTGCGGAGACATCGGGGCTCTTGTCCGGTGGCGGAGTGAAGCCGGCGGGCGGCCCGATGGGCTCCGAACCCTTCCTCAGTGGCAGCGGGCCAGCCCCCGCTATCATCGCTGGCGGAGCCATTCCGCCCATCATTTGACCGCTCACAGTTGTTGGGGCGACTCGCTTGAAGATCGATTCCGTATCGCCCGGTACCACGCCGACGTATTCCCAACCATCGGCCCCGAGTTGGACCAGCATTTTTTTGAAGGCGTCGGCGGCACCGGGGGTCGCCATGAACTTGTATTCGACCTTCGCGACCGGGGCGCGACCCATGCTCATGCCGCCGCTCATCATCCCTGGCCCAGCTTTCGGCGCGATTGCCGGAGGATAGGGGAGTTCCGCAGTTGGCCCTCCTTGCGATCCACCGGCCATTTGTGCTTCGGCGGGTGAGAACACTTTCGTCCCGAACCCGATGCCGAGGCCAGCGACGACCAAAGTCGCGGCCAGGAATTTCGTCGTGCCCATGAGTCCTCCACTCGCCCCGCGGGCAAGTTCGTGAATGATCGTCGACGCGCCGCCCTCGCGGACGGCGAGCCCCTTCGTCACCAGACTGGCCGAGATTGGCCCGGCCGTCGCACCGCTGCCGAGTACCGCCGCCAGGCCGGCCGCACCGGACAAGCCACGCTTCTCCAATCGCTCCGCCAGGCGTTGCTTCGCCTTGGCCACGCGACCCGACACGGTGCCGAGCTTCCAGCCGAGTTGCCGGGCCGCGTCCGGCTGACGTACGCCCTCGAGCACGCACAACACGAACACCGTTCGCAACTGTTCCGGCAGGCCAGCGACCTCGGCATGCACCGCGTGTTGCCAGCGATCCCAGGTCGATTCGGCCAGGGTCGTATCGGCTTCGCCGATCGCCGCCGAGCGTTCGTGCTTGCGCCGCCGGGCCAACGAGCGCAGGCTGTTTCGGCAGACTCGCCCGGCGACCGAATGCAGCCAAGCTCCGAGCGCGGCCGGCCGACGAATACGATTCGCCCCGCGAACGAGCGCGAGAAACGTCGCCTGAAACGCGTCCTCCGCGTCGGCCTCCGAAGGCAGCAAGTTTCGACACACCCCCCAAACGAGAGGGCCATGCCGACGGACGAGCGTGCCAAAAGCCAAATCGTTGCGGTCGGCGAGGAAACGCGCGAGCAACTCCAGGTCCGTCGCTTCATCGAGCGCGGACGAGGCGACCAGACGGGTCGCCCGGTCGATTGCCGTGGTCCAAAGTCGGCGCGACATCGATCCCTCGCGGTCGATGAGAGTAAGTCACCGCTGCGAGGGAATTCCTACGGAAGTGGCGAAAGTGAAGTGCGAGAAGGCAATTCAGCAACGGCTGGCGCGACCCTTGCGGCCGGTGCCCGCGTCGAGAACAGTCTGGATGTCGTCGGCCGACATGCCGCGTTCGAGCATGTCCTGTTTCAGGGCGGCGGCCGACGTGGTGCGCCGAAGATCGACCCAGTGCCTCATGACGACCGAAATAATCGCGACGAGCATCGCCCCGCCGACAGCGACGAGACCAATGAGTTGGCCCGGCTCGATTTTGGAAAGCAAATTGTCCACGGACATCTCCCCTGGATGGTCGGCAATGAACGGTGATTCGTTGGTCACGTTGCCGGATTTGTCGGAAATCGTCGATCGACGCAGCTGATTGATTCCGTTCCGACCCCAACAGGATTGATACGAGGTCTGAAGTTGTGAACCAATGGTCACTACCGAAGCGTCAAGATCCACCCCATTGATGCGGCCGGCGACCTATTTTGGATAATTCCGCGAATTTTGCCTCAGAATTGCGGTGAAGTCGGCAAAATAGCGGAAGCGGTCAGGTTTTCCCTGTCAGCGCAAGCCACGGGACCGCCCGCGTTTCCTTGTCTACCCCACACTGCGCCGGTGGCATGGCCATTGCACGCCGTTGGGTCGCCAATCACGTCATCGCATCCTTGAGGCCGATATGTCGCGACAGAGTTTCCTCTCCAACTTCTTCCGTCCCGCGATCCGCAAGAAGGCCCCGACGACGCGGCTTCGCCTTGATGGACTCGAAGAACGCGCCGTGCCGGCTTTTCCGCTCTTCTTCGTCTCCGCGAACCAACTCAACATCGTGGGTGGCTCGACGCCCTTCGGCGTCGAACTCAGCGAGCGGTTCATCGTTCAACAATCGAACGGCCTCATCCGCGTTCTCTACAGCACGATCCCCGGCTTCCTCGTTCAACAAGACATCGAAATCTCGCCGGGCGTGTTCAGCCAGACGGTCCTAGCTTCCGGTCTCAATGGAATCACAGTCGATGCCGGGGGCGGGAACGATTTCGTCGACCTCAATAGCTTCGCGTCCGGGTTCGCGGCGATCACACTTCCATCGACAATCACCGGTGGTAGCGGTTCGGATTCACTCGCCGGTGGCTTCGGCCGCGACCTGATCGACGGCGACTACCCGAACGATCCGTTCCCCGGGAACGACATCATCTTCGGGAACCAGAGCAACGACACGCTGACGGGCGGCTTCGGCAACGACCAACTCTTCGGGTCGGCCGGCAACGACGATCTCGATGGCGGAGACGGTTTCGATTTCCTCGCCGGGAACGACGGCAGCGACTTCATTGATGGCGGAAATGGATCGGACACGATCTACGGAGATAGCACCAACAACGACGCGTCGCAAACCGGGTTCGACACGATCCTCGGCGGGTCCGGAAACGACTTCCTGGTTGGCGGGGCCAACGCGGATCAGATCACCGGGGCCGATGGCAACGATTCGATCTTCGGCGAACTTGGCGACGATTCCATCAACGCCGGGACCGGAAACGACTTCGTCCGGGGCGATGCCGGGTTCGACACGATCGATTCGGGGTCCGGCCGGGATACCGTTTACGGCGGCTCCGAAGACGACTCGATCGATACGGGAGCGGCCACGGATTTAAGCACCGATGGCGGGTTCGTCGACGCGGGTTCGGGGAACGACACCGTGTCGGCCGGGGCCGGCAACGATTCGATCCAGGGAGCCGGCGGTGACGACAATCTCTCCGGAGGCGGGGGCAACGATACGATCTTCGGATTCACGGGGCTCGATACGATCTCCGGCGGCGCGGGCCGCGACCGCATCGACGGCGGCACCGATGCCGATACGATCTTCGGCGGCAGCGAAGACGATACTTTGTTCGGCTCGACTGGCGACGATTCGATTTCGGGCAATGCAGGCAACGATCGCCTCGAGGGTGGTCTCGGCAACGACACCCTCGACGGCGGTGCCGACATCGACACGTTGCTCGGCGGGCCGGGCTTCGACACGTTCCTCAATGGCGAAGTCTTCGAGAACACCAAGATCACCGCCTCGCTTTCGGCCGGCGTGTTGACGATTACCGGGGACAACAGTGTGACGCTCGGCGACAAGGTCGTCGTCTCGATCGCCGGCGGCTTCCTGTCGATCGCCGACACGCGAACGGGCGTGGCGATCCAGGTGCTGATCGATACCGTCGGCGGCAAGGCCGAGGCGGTCGATGTCGGGACGGTCACGCAAGTCACCGTGAACGCTCGTGAAGGCAACGATGTGTTCAGTCTGGCCGCGTTGCCCGCGTCGATCCCGGCGACACTCAGCGGCGGGGCTGGAAACGATGTGATGTCGGGCGGGGCCGGGGGCGACCTCTTCGATGGCGGGCTCGGCAACGATCGACTCTACGGCAATGCGGGCAACGATACGATCGGCGGCGGAGACGGAATCGACACGCTTTACGGCGGGCTCGGCAACGATTCGATCACGGGCGGGCTCGGACGCGACTATCTGACCGGCGAGGCCGGCAACGACTTCCTCGATGGCAATGAAGAAAACGACACGATCTACGGCGGAGAAGGCGACGATTCGCTGTTCGGTCGGGCCGGCAACGACTATCTGAATGCTGGAAATGGCACGAACTCGGCCGATGGGGACACCGGAAACGACACGCTCGTCGGCGGTACGGGGATCGATAATTTCCTTGGCGGGGCGGACAACGATCTGATCGTTACCGGGGCCGGGGCCGATGTGATTGATGCCGGCTCGGGGAACGATCGCATCAGCGCCGGGGCCGGAATCGACATCGTGAATGCGGGAACCGGAGACGACAACATCAGTGGCGGGACCGAAGACGATACGATCGATGGCCAGGACGGAAACGATACGATCCTCGGCGACGCCGGGAACGATTCGCTGACCGGCGGCATCGGCCTCGACTCGATGGACGGGGGGATTGGCAACGACACGTTGACCGGCGGCGCGGATGCGGACTTTCTGCGTGGCGGGCTGGGCAACGACCGCATCTCCGGAGACGCTGGCATCGATCGAATCCTCGGCGACGCGGGGCTCGACACGATCTTCGGCGGGACCGAGGCCGATACGATCTTCGGCGGCAATGACGCCGACACGATTGATGGAGAAGATGGGGCGGATTCAATCGACGGCGGAGCCGGAAACGATACGGCGAGCGGCAGCGCCGGCAACGATACCATCAAAGGCTTCACCGGCAACGATTCGCTGTTCGG
>JANLUE010000350.1:0-2474 GCA_031363325.1 Gemmataceae bacterium | reverse complement strand
CTCTGGGGGCGAGCCGAATCCCGCCAGGACGCTCCAATCCGCCAACTCGCTTTGAAGTCCGGCGACGGTCATATCGTAAGGTCAAGCGTCGCGATCACCCATGCGGAACGGCGATGGACCCGAAACTGAAGAAATGGCTCGGCTCGCTGGCCAAGACGGCCGTCCGGTCGTCGGTCGCGGCATTGATCTTTCGCTTGCCGCGCTGGGCGTTGGTTTTGATTATCGTCGTACTCGGCGCGGCGATCATTTGCTTTGGGCTGTACTCCTGACGCCGAAAAAAATCGAAATTGGACGATTGACTCGCGATGCGTGCCGGGGTAGCATCCTTCCACTCGCCGTCGAAGCGGTTTCGATGGACCCCTTGGACGTCTCATCTCGGGAGCTGGAATGAAGCGGTTCGGACTCAAGAGCGCGTTGTTCGCTCTGTTGGTCGCCATCGGTGTCGCCACGGCGGCCGACGACAAAGGCCAGACGATCAAGCAGTGCATGAAGTGCCAAAACACATCGAAGGCCGCCATCGAAAAGTCGGTGAAGGCCGAGAAGTGGGACGACGCGGTCAAGACCTCGAAGACCTGGCTCAAAGCGGCCGAGGACCTCGGCAAGAACAAGCCCAAGAAGGGCGACGAGGATAGTTGGAAAGAAAAGACGGGCAAGTATCTCGACACCGTGAAGGACGTTAGCGCGGCCGTCGAGAAAAAGGACGCCGAGGCCACCACGAAAGGCCTGAAGGCGGTCGGCGGGCAGTGTGGCGATTGTCACAAAGCCCACAAGTAACGCAACCGGTTGTCGAGTTGGTCGGCCTTCGCTCGGAGACCACGGCGAACCCGACCGACTCCAGCCTCCCACGTCGAACCCTCTCCATGACCCCGCGCCTCCGGATGTCGGCCGTCGCCCGAAGCTATGGTCCGACCGTGGCGCTCGGTGGCGTTGACCTGACGCTTCTGGCCGGCGAAGTTCACGCCCTGATCGGCGAGAACGGGGCCGGCAAATCGACCTTGATGAAAGTCCTGAGCGGGGCCGAACGGCCCGACGCCGGGACGATGCTTCTCGACGGTCGGCCTTATGCTCCGGCCGGCCCGGCCGCCGCACGCCAGGCCGGCGTCGCCATGGTGTATCAGGAACTCGCACACGCTCCGGACCTCACCGTTGAGGCGAACATCCTGCTCGGCCAGGAACGAACGACGCTCGGCTTCCTGAATCGAGCCGCCGATCGCAAGCGGGTCGAAGAAGCACTGGCCGTCCTGGAGCACCCCGAGATTCGGCCCGACGCACGGGCCGGCGATCTCGGCCCGGCCGCCCGCCAACTCGTCGAGATCGCCCGAGCCTTGTTGACCGACTTGAAGGTGCTCGTCCTCGACGAACCGACCAGCGCCCTGACATCGGCCGACGTCGAGCGCTTGTTCGGATTGATGACGCGGCTCAAGGGCCGAGGTGTGGCGGTCGTCTACATCAGTCATTTCCTCGAAGAGGTCGAACGGATCGCGGACCGGTTCACGGTGCTGCGCGACGGTCGTGTCGCGGGGGAAGGACTCGTCGGCGACGTGACACGCGATCGCGTGATCGAACTGATGGTCGGCCGCAGTCTCGACGAACAGTACCCCCGCGTGCCGCACTCGGCCGGCGAGGCGGTGTTGCGCGTCGAGAAGCTGGTCGGCGTCGAGTTGCCACGCGACGCCGACTTCGTGCTTCGGAAGGGAGAGATTTTCGGCATCGCCGGGCTGATCGGCTCGGGACGTACGGAATTGATGCGAGCGATCTTCGGGCTCGACGAAGTCCGTAGCGGGACTGTGACGGTTCACGCCTTCTCGGGCTCGGCCGACCCGCACACCCGCGTTCAACAAGGCGTTGGCCTGCTCAGCGAAGATCGCAAGGGCGAGGGGTTGGCGCTCGATCAATCGATCGCGGACAACCTGACCTATTCGTGGCTCAAGCCGTATCGGACGCTGGGGGTGTTGAACAATCGTCGGCGAACCGCCGCTGCGAGCGACTGGATGGCCAAGTTGAACACGCGGGCGCGGAGCCCCAGTCAGGCTGTCGGCGAACTCAGCGGCGGCAACCAACAGAAGGTCGCACTCGCTCGCTTACTGCATCAACAGGCCGATATCTTCCTACTCGACGAGCCGACTCGCGGCGTCGACGTTGGCAGCAAGGCGGAAATCTATCGGCTGATCGGCGAACTCGCTGCCCAGGGCAAGGCCGTGCTCGTGGTCAGTAGTTATTTGCCCGAACTGTTTGGTGTGTGCGATCGCCTGGCCGTGATGGCCCGCGGTCGCTTGAGCCCAGCCCGCCCCATCGCCGACTGGACCGCGGAACAAGTGATGTCGGCCGCGACGGCGACTTAGTGTCTCGTCAATTGGCGGGCTCCGCCGATTCGTCGCTCCGACTTCATTGTCGCCCCGACCCCGGCCTCGCTCGAACCGGTGCGCGGTTCTGCGCTCGACCGGGGCTTTACTGGCGATCGCCCGAAGCGGGCT
>JANLUE010000335.1:0-12116 GCA_031363325.1 Gemmataceae bacterium | reverse complement strand
CATTCGCTTCGTCCCGCCGGACAACCTGATTCGACCCGAGGACAAGCAGTACGTTGAAGCGAAAGCGTCGGCGAAAAAGGACCCCAAGGAAGGCGAGGAGAAAATGTCCGCCGAGCGTCGGGCCGAACAGGCCAAGGCGCGCAACAAGAAAGTCGTCTGGGTCCAGGAGGGGAACCAACTCATCGCGGTTCCGATCGTGATCGGCTTGATCGACGGTCAGTTCGCCGAGCTGGTGAGCGGCGACGTGAAGGTCGGACAGACGCTCGTCACCGGCTTCGAGGGGGGCTCCGGCCGTGAAAGTCGCTGACCTCGTGGTGCTGTCGCTACGGCAGCTCGCCAAGAACAAGATGCGCTCGTTGCTCACGGTCCTCGGGATCGTGATCGGGATCGCGGCCGTCACAGTTATGGTTTCGATCGGCCAGGGCGGCGGCGACTTGATCCGCAACGAGTTCAAGAATTTCGGCGCGAATGTGATCCTCGTGTTCCCCGCCCGCAAGGAATCGGCCGGCGGTGTTCGCGAAGGCCCCGTCCAAACTTTGACCGCGGCCGACGCGCAAGCGATCCTCGACGAGTGCCCAGCCGTCAAGGCGGTCACGCCGTTCGTCGGGGCGGCCGGCCAGATCGTTGGCGGCAACGCCAACTGGAAGCCGGCCCAGATGCAGGGCGTCGGTCCGCTCTACACGGAAGTGCGCAACTGGCGTGTCGAGAGCGGCGAGTTCTTCACCGATCGCGATATCGCGGCCGCCAACAAGGTCTGCGTGGTCGGCAACACGATTCAACGCAAACTGTTCCCCGGCCAGGACCCGGTCGGGCAGCAGGTGCGCATCAAGAACATTCCATTCACGATCGTCGGCGTGCTCGCCAAGAAAGGGGCCGACCTCGTCGGCAACGATCAGGACGATATCGTCCTGATGCCCTACACCACCGTTCGCAAACGCCTGCAAGGCTCGCAGTTTTCGAACATCGATCTGATCATGTTGTCGGCCCGCGACGAGAATCAATCGGACGACGCGGTCAAGGAAGTGACCGACCTGTTGACCGAGCGGCACAAGATCCCACCGGGTCGGCCCAGCGATTTCCAGATCGAGAATACCGTCGAAGTCGCGCGCGTGTTCAACATCATCACGGGCAGCCTGACGGCCATGCTCTCGGCGATCGCCGCGATCTCGTTGCTCGTTGGTGGGGTCGGGATCATGAACATCATGTTGGTCTCGGTGACGGAGCGAACGAAAGAGATCGGCATCCGCATGGCGCTCGGCGCCCGGCCGCGCGACATCCTCCGGCAATTCCTGATCGAGTCCGTCGTACTCTC
Organism: Gemmataceae bacterium; assembly: GCA_031363325.1. GTDB lineage: Bacteria > Planctomycetota > Planctomycetia > Gemmatales > Gemmataceae > SIAJ01. The sequence goes on along the minus strand of JANLUE010000335.1, from coordinate 10,804 downwards.
GGCGGTGGGCGGAATCATCGGGATCGCACTTGGGGTTACCGGCGCGGCCGGCGTGACCTGGATCATCAACGCGTTCCTGCCCTCGGCGAACTGGCCCCTGGTCGTCTCGATCCCGGCCGCCCTGGTCGCACTCGTGTTCGCGGCAATGGTCGGCGTGTTCTTCGGCTTTTACCCCGCCCGCCGTGCGAGCAAGCTGGACCCGATCGAGGCGCTGCGATTCGAGTGAGAGCGGACGCGGTTACGGCTATGGATCGTTGAAATGTCATCGTGTCCCAGGGTAGCTACGCGGTCAACCCCTGGACTGCGGGATCTCAGGCCGTTGGCCTGAAATCTGGGACAAGCAAACGTTGAGTCGGCGGTATTCGATCGGATGAAGCTGGTTTTCAGGCCAAGGCCGAGATAGCTTGGCGCATCGCCGTCCTGGGTCGGGATGGTTTTGTGAACCTTGAAGCTGAGGGTCGTTACTCCCGGTCTCCCCGCAACCGCTTCGCCAATCTGATTCGCAGCGTATCATATTCGATTCCAACCCGCCGTTCGCATTTCAATTCACAGGGGCCTGTCATGGCTCGCGTCCTCGCGCTGCTGCTCTTCGTCGGGTCGGCCTCGGCCGACACGCTCGCCCCGTTCGTCACTGGCCTCGATCAGCCGTTCGGGCTCGATTTTCACAACGGCCGGGTCGCGCTCACCGAGTTCGGGGGGCATCGCATCCTCGAATTCGATGCGGCCGGCAAGGTCGCGACGCTCGCCGGCACCGGCAAGGCGGGGACGACCGACGGCCCGGCCGATCGGGCCGAGTTCAACGCGCCGCACAACCTGATCGTCGCACCGGACGGCATGATCTACATCGCCGATACGTCGAACCATCGCGTTCGCAAGTTCGACCCGAAGTCGCGAGTGGTCTCGACCATTGCCGGTTCCGACAAAGGGTTTGCGGGCGATGGCGGGCCGGCGACGAAAGCGAAATTCGACCAGGCCTATCACGTCGCGCTCGATGCGTCGGCCAAGAACCTCTATGTCTGCGACCTCGGCAATCGCCGCATCCGCAAGCTCGAACTCGCGAGCGGCACCATCTCGACGGTCGCCGGCAATGGCCAACGCGGCGTTCCCAAGGATGGCTCGACTGCAATTGACGCCCCCCTCGTCGATCCCCGCGCGATGACGCTCGACAAAGCGAATCGATTGTGGATCCTCGAACGATCGGGCAACGCGTTGCGGCTGGTGGAAGATGGCAAGATTCGAACCGTTGCCGGCACGGGAGAAAAGGGCCTGGCCGGCGATGGTGGGCCGGCGCTCCAGGCCAAGTTCGACGGTCCGAAGTTCCTGTGGATCGACCCGACGGGTGATGTGCTGATCGCGGACACCGAGAACCATTGCATTCGCAAATACGTCGTGAAGGACGGCACGATCGTTCGCGTGGCCGGCACCGGCAAGAAGGGCAAGGGCGAATCGGGCGCACCAGCGGACGTGGCACTGAGTCGGCCGCACGGAGTGGCGATCGGCCCGGACGGTGCCATGTATGTTTCGGACAGCGACAACGGCCGCGTTCTGCGAATGAAGAAATAGTCGCGGCCACACGAGGAGTGCGTTCGAGAACGGTTCCGTTCGCCCGGCCCGCCGATTTCAATCAAGGTGTCGGAGAGTTCAATCTCTCACACATCAGCCGATTTTTCTTGACCGTTCGTTCGCACTCGATTCCAATCTCCACTCCCCTCGTAACGGAGAGCGCCGATGAACGCCCGCGTTCGCTGTTCCAACCCGGTCTGTCGCAAGGAAGCCGACGTCCCCGAGTCGGCACTCGGTAAGAAGGCTCGCTGCCGATCGTGCGGCACGACCATCCTGCTCGAACGTATCGTCGAGCCGGCCGAAGTCAGCCTGTCGATGCTCAAGGACGAACCACTCGCGCCGCCGCCGATCCAGAAACCCGCGCCGGTTCCGGTCGTTCAGCCCGGCACGACGATTGGCCGGTTCGAGGTGCGCGAGCGGCTCGGGGCGGGAGCGTTCGGGGCCGTCTATCGAGCATTCGATCCGCAACTCCAACGCGACATCGCCCTCAAGGTGCCGCACCGTTCGGTCGCGAGCGATCCGAAACGAGTCGAGCGCTTCTTGCGCGAAGCCCGGTCGGCCGCGAAGCTGCGCCATCCGAACATCGTGCCGGTCTTCGACGCTGGCCAGGATGCCGATCGACTGTACATCGCGTCGGCCTTCGTCGCCGGCGAGCCGCTAAGTGAAACGATCGAAGATGACGGAATCGACCCGAAACGGGCGGCGAAGATCGTACGCGCTGTCGCCGAAGCGTTGGCCTACGCCCATCGCGAGGGGGTCGTTCACCGGGACGTGAAGCCAGCGAACATCATGTTGGCCGATCAGGACGAACCATTGCTGATGGACTTCGGCCTCGCGGGCGATGTGAACAGTCTGGAAGATTTCCGTTTGCCGGACGACGAGCGCGACGATTCCGAAAGCCACGATTCGGCGCGGCTGACGCGGGCCGGCTCGGTTATGGGCACGCCGAGCTACATGGCACCGGAGATCGCGCGCGGTCAACGCGGCGAGGCGAAGCCGGCCGCCGATCAATTCGCGCTTGGCGTCGTACTGTTCGAATTGCTCACGGGGCGCACGCCGTTCGAAGGACCACCGGCCGCGGTCTTGCATCAAGTCGCGACCGAGCCGATCCCGAGTCCGGCCGAGTTCCGCAAGGACTTGCCGACGGACCTCGGGGCGATCTGCATGAAGGCGCTCGCGAAGGAACCACGCGACCGGTACGTGACGTGTCAGGCTCTGGCCGACGACCTGCGGCGCTGGCTCGACGGCGAGCCGATTCGGGCGCGCCAACAGGGCGTGATCGAGCGCGCCCGACGTTGGGTCCGCACCGAGCCGAGGCTCGCGGCCCTGAGTGGCGGCTTGCTCGCGGCCCTCCTCGTGATTGCCACGCTGCTCACGGTCTTGATGTCGTCCGCGTTTGCGGAACGCGATTCAGCCCGCGATCGCGAACGCGAGGCCGACGCCCGGGCGGCCGAGGAACGCGACCGGGCCGACAAAGCCAATCGAGACCGCGAAGCCGGCGAGTTTGACAACGCGCTCGCTCAGGCGGACACGAAACTCAATGCGGGCGATTCGAACGGCGCGCTCGACTTATTGAATGGCCTCCCGGCCGATCGACGCGGCCTCGCCTGGCCGTGGTGGATCGCGCGGGCACAAGGCTTCCCGGAGTTCGGCCGGATCCTGCCCGCGCCGGCGACGGCCGCCCTCGACTTCAATGCCGCGAGCAATCTGGTGCTGCAGGTTTCAACCGACGGGCACCTGATCGTTTGGGATGTGTGGACCGGCCGCGAAGTTCGCCGCTTGCCATTGCGTCGGGCCGGCGAGGAATTGTTCTGGAGCGCCGCCTCGCTCGCCGCCGATGGTCGACGCATCGCCACTTACGCCTCTTCGGCCATCGGGCAGTACTATGCCCAGCCCGCCAAGCCGAAGGCTGAGCCCCGCAAGCCGGCCGTCGTGATCTGGGACGAACAAGGCCGCGTCGTCCGCGAGATTCCAACCGTCGACGCGCGCTTGCGAATCGCCCTCAGTCGCGATGGTACGTTGCTCGCCATCGCGGGTGGGCCGCCGGGCAAGCCGGTCACGCTTGAAATCTGGAACGTCGGCAGCGGCCAACGAATCGTCGCGATGGACAAGACGCTCGCGGTCGCCGACGTACCGTGGATCGCGATCGCGTTTCGCCCGGACGGCAAACAAATCGCGGCGACGACCGTTGCAGGAAAAGTCGGCTCGATCCGCGTCTGGGACGTTCCGTCGGGCGAGGAGAAGCTGGTCGTTTCGGACAACGCGGCCGTCATCACACACCTGGCGTTTAGCCCGGATGGTTCGCGTCTGGCGGCCGCCGGCGGGGGCGATTTGCTCGACGGGCCTGAGTTGGTGATTCAGTCGATTCAGACCGTTGCGAAAACACGTAAAGTCGAAGTGGAGTCGAATGGCAAGAAGGAGTTTCGGGACGAAACCTACAACGTCGCGGTTCCGATCGCGACGAAGCAATCCGGCTATCGCAATGCTCGAAGCCGAACGGTCACGAGGCCAGTCTGTGAAACCGTCACCCGCCAGATCACTCACTACATCACGTCGATGGTCGAAGAGTCGGTCACGGTCATGAAGAAGGTGCCGGAGACGATCGAAGTCGATGGCCAGAAGAAACAAGTCTTCAAGGACGTGCCCGTCCAAGAGAAACGCTTCGTTTGCAAGATGGTGCCCGTCACCAAGACGCTTTCCGCCCAAGTGACGAAGAACGTCAGCGTCGTTGAAAGTGAAATTGAGCCTTTAGTCCGCGTCTGGTCCGTGAGCGATGGTTCGTTGCAGACGTCGTTCCGCGAAACAAGCCCGGTGACAGCCCTGGCCTGGCGTAACGATGGCTTGGTCCTGGCCACGGCGACCCAACGGCTCGACTCCTGCGAGTCGCCGCGCGAATGCCTGAACCCCTTCGACGGCCGCGATCACGCCGACGTTCGACTTTGGGACACCACCACGGGCGTTCGCCTCGTCTCACTGGCTTCGAGCGTCGGCCCGCTCACGGAGATCGCCTTCAGCCCGGACCAAGTTCACATCGCCGCGGGCGCGCCGCTCTTCAATTCCGGCATCGTCCTCTGGAGCTCGAAATCGCGGGCCTTGCTCGCCAATCAACGCGGTGAGGGGCCGGTCAAGGAGTTGCTCTTCAGCGACGACGGGGTGCATCTCGCCAGCTATTCGCCGTGCGCGAACGCCGTGCGCATGCTCGATGGCTTGACTGCCAAACTCAACGTGCGCCTGCCCGCAACCGGGCCAAACTTGAAGTTCCTCGGCACCGGGCGATTCGTCGCCTCGAACAGCGACGACCAGAAGAACTCCGTGTGCATTCCGCTCGGCAATTGCAACCCGCTCGGCCGTTGGCAAGCGCCGACGTTCGACCGCGAGCCGCATCCCGCCCAGCCCGAGGCGGTGTTCGCGTACTGTGCCGATGGCCGTCGATTCATCGCCGGCGACATGTTAATGAACAAAAATCTGGCGATCCACGATGGAATGACGGGCGAGCGCATCTGCGAACTCCAAGGCTCGGCCGGGCTCAATAGTTTTGTGAAGTTGCAGATCAGCCGCGATGGTTCGAAGGCGGCCGCGCTCATCTTCAATGAAGCGATCCTCTGGGACGGTCGAACCGGCAAGGCCACCCGCGTCGCGTCGGTTGGGCAGTCCGACCTGAGCCCGGACGGCAAGCACTGGGCCGTCGCTCGTCGACCAATCTACGCCCCGGCCCCGATCGTCGCGCCGAAGTCCGACGGCCCGCAACCGATCCCGCCGAAGGGGCCACCACCACCGGATCAACCGCCGAGCCTAACTCTCCACGACGGCGATGGAATCGAAGTCGCCAAGCTCGACGGAGCGCAGGCGTATTACTCGTTGCTCGCGTTCGACCCAACTGGTCGCTCGCTCGTGGGCCTGGATTCCGGCGGGCTCGTCCAGGTCTGGGACATCGCGGCGCGCAAGCTGACCGCCCAGTATCGAACCGACGACTCGACCCGCCTAACGTTCAGCCCCGACGGCCGATTCCTGGCCTTCTCGCGACCGATGCCGCTGTTCGCGCCGCCGCAACAGATGCCCAAGAAGATCGGCCCGCCGGTCGACGATCGAGTCGCCCTGGAGCCGCCCTTCCCCGATCAGTTCCGGGGCAACAACGGCACTCGGCCCCTCTACATCGCCGCGCTCGAACTGCCGACCGGCAAAGTCGCCTGGTTCGTGAACGTTCAGGGCACGGCACTCGGCGGCATGGCCTTCTCCCGCGATGGGGGGCGATTCGCGGTCGGCTGGGTCGACGGCAAAGCCGGCTCCGCGCAAGCCTGGACGACGACCGACCGCCCCACCGAACTCGCCAAATTCACCGGCCACGCCGGCCAAGTCCACGCCGTCGCGTTCGCCCCCGACGGCTCGCGCCTCGCGAGCGGCGGCGAGGATCGCACCGTCCGCCTCTGGCGCGTGTTGAATGGCAAGGACAGTCGATAAGTTGGGCCGCACGGCCTCGACTACTTGACCGTCACTTCGCAGACGACGCGGAAGCCCATGTTCACGTCGGACGACGTTGGCCCGACCCCACATCGATGCGCACTGCGACACCCAGTCAAGTACGTTCCATAGCTGCCGCCGCGAAGGACTCGCGCGCCATTTCGGTCGAAGTTCTGGACGGGATCAATCGCCGGTCCCGGCCAATCGGCGTAGTGACCCCACCAGTCTTCGCACCACTCCCAAACGTTTCCGGACATATCGTACAATCCCCAGGCGTTCGGCTCGAAGCGCCCAACCGGGGCACTTAACGCGTATCCATCGTCTGGCTCCCGACTGGCTTCTTCCACCGGCCGACCCACTGCGAGAAGATGGCTTCGGTCGGCGAAGTTAGCATGCTGAGCCCCCGGAGCGATTCCTTCGCCCCAAAAGAACGGCGTCTTCGTGCCCGCGCGACAGGCGTATTCCCATTCCGCTTCGGTCGGAAGGCGATACTTCCGTCCTTCACGCTGGGACAGCCAATCGCAGAATTTTCCCGCATCGTACCAAGTCACGTTTCCGACCGGCTCGTCGTCCGTTTGAGGGTAACCACCCCAACGCCAGGTGCAACCCGTCCTGATTTGCTTGCGCCCTTCCGGGTCCCAGCCATGACCTTGCTGTTCCTTTACGCCATTGCCATTGAATTGCTCCGCCTGCGTCTTGTAATTGGTCTGTTCGGCGAAGTATCGAAACTGACCGATGGTGACTTCGCACTGCGCCAAGAAGTAACCCCGTGATATTCGAACTTGCCTTGCCTCTTCGTGCGGTTGGCGTCGCGGATCTTTTTTCTCCGACGTGCCGATCGTGAACTCGCCCGGCTCGATCCAGATCAAGTTCATGCCGACCGAGTTGGTGAATCCGGGCGGCTTCGGCTTCTTCAACCAAGATTGCGGTGCGGGGGGCGAATTTGTTGGCTCCGGCGAATCAACCTTTGGCTTGCGGTTCAACACGGCGACGACCGCGCACGCGGCGACGCCGATCCCCGCGACCATGGCCGCGCGCCGACTCGGCCCAGACCAACGCGCCGCAGTTGGCCGGGTACCAACCAGGGTCGCACGCAGGTCGGCGGCCAGCGCGGCGGCACTCGCGTAGCGCCGGCTCGGATCGTAGCGCAGGCACTTCAACACGATCGCTTCGATGTCCGGCGAAATCTCCGGACGAATCGAGCGCGGCGCGGTCGGCGGGCCCGCGACCGACTTGATCGCCGACTCGGCCGTGTCGCCGGTGTACGGCGGGTAGCCCGTGAGAACCTGATACAGGATCGCCCCCAACGCCCAAACGTCGGTCCGCTCCGTCAGCGTTGCCCGCGCGCCGGCCAGTTGCTCCGGGGCCATGAATCCCGGCGTGCCCGCCAACTCGACCGTCGTCCGAGGTCGCGAACCATCGATGATCCGTGCCAGTCCGAAATCGGTCACGCGTGGCCGACCGACGCCCGGCACCGGGCCGTGACCCGGCTCGATCAGCACGTTTGATGGTTTCAGGTCGAGGTGCAGCACCTTGCGTTCGTGCGCGTGTTGAACCGCGTCCGCGAGCGCGGCCACGAGCTGGCACGCCATAGAATTCGGAACCTTCGGGTTCTCGTCGACCCAGGATTCCAACGTGGGCCCCGCGACGTACCCGAGTACCAGGAACACGACTTCCGGGCTCGCTTGAACGATCTCGAAGATTGGCACGATCCCCGGATGATCGAGCCGCGCGGCGACTTGAGCTTCGCGAAGGAACCGTGCGCGAAGCTTCTCATCCGCGAGGATTTCGGTCTTGGGCAACTTCAACGCCACTTGCCGATTCAGCGACGGATCGTCGGCGAGGGCGACGATCGCGAATCGGCCCACGCCGAGCATGCCGCGCACCTGGAAGCGACCCAGGGGTCGCGTCTCGGGGAAGACCTCCTGGCCGGCCTCCGACTCGATGCGAGTCAGGGCGTCGAGCAACAAGTCCAGGTGCAGTCGATCGAGGGCCATCAGTCGGCGCCCTCCGTCACGTGGCCCGCCAGCAAGCCCCGGAGCTTTGCCATCGCCCGCTGATGCTTCTTCTCGGCGTTCGCCACGGAACAGTCGAGCCGAATCGCAATCTCGGTGAAGAGCACGCCATCGAGCCGCAGTTCCAGAATCGTTCGTTCGAATTCGTCCAACCGCTTGACCGCCTCGGCGAGCGCGATTAGCTTCTCGCGGCGCTGTAGCTCCGACAAGGGGGTGTCTTCCCGCTCGGGCTTCGGCGCGCCGACGAACTCGTTGAGTTCCTGCTCGCGGCGCACGTCGCGCTTCCCGGCCGTCAGGTACCGATGCTGCTTGCGGACAACCTTCCGCAATGTCCCCGCCACATATGCCTTCAGATCGACCGGCTCCGCGCCGTCCCATTTCTTGGCGCACATAGCCAAATGGACCTCCTGAACGAGATCGCTCCCGCCGACCTTACTCTGGATGGCCGAAGGCAAAACCTTGTTCCCAAGGCCGAGCAGATAAGTCTGAAGTTCACAGTAAGCGGCGGCAGTGGGCATCGAAAGGACCTATGGGTGAATCGAGGAAGAGGCAGGTTACCAAAGGAGACGGGGGAAATGCAAAAGAATTTTGTCCGGAAATGGGGAAAGAGGGGACTGGTCCTGGAGGGAAATGCGCGAATGAGTTCAACAGACGCCGACGGGATCGACATGCCCAAAATGCCACTGAATACCGAAGAACGCGAAGCAGTTGAGAAAGCCACGTGGGCATTTCTTGCGTGGCGGATGTATCCCATTGGTATCTGTATCACTGCCATCGCGGTCCTCATTGCATATTTCGGATTTGATAGAATCGCCTCAGTAAAGGAAGGTGTTGCTGCGCAGGTCGATGCGACGATCGGGCGCTCCTTCAAAGAATTGCACGCCAACAATGAAGAATCCAAAAGGGAACTAGAGAGCATCAAGACTAGTTCGTCGCTACTTCGACAGTTCGAATCAGCCCAAGTCGATTTTTATGACGACTTCGTTCCGATCGATATTAGTGGACTTAAGAAAGGTGCAAAGCGAACGGTAATTGTACCGCTCGTCGATCAAAACGGCCGGCACATCCCCTGGGAAGAGAGAATCGTTCGTTGGGTCATTCCTCGCCTGCTCACTACTTTTGAGCCGGTCAGACTCCCGGAAGGCGCGAAGGGATTGCCAACTATGCGTAACAGGGCGGAATATGTCATGTATCAGCCGGGTGAAACTGGAGGCGGTATCGGTGACAAAGTCATTCATGTCGTGAGCATTAATCATTCATCAGTTGGACCTGTGTCAAGTAGTAAAAAACAGCTGTCGTTCGCCGCGCTCACATTGCAAGTCGTGGTACCTGATGACATTCCGGCAGACAAACTCGTATTCTGCTATATAAACTGCACAATCGCATCTCGAGTTCCGGGCCTCAGGGTCAAGTATGATTTCTATCCAAACGAGGCAGAGCTTGCCAAGTACTTTGACACGATGGAAGATGGGAAGAAATGAAACTGGCAATGTCTCATGACTGACTGACAGTCCGAGACTTTTATTTGTGATTCGAAACGATTGGATTGTCCGGCCCAAATGTTCTACCCCGACTCCCTCCTCGGCCGCCTTGAACGACACGCGACCGATATTCCAGGCGGCAACGCCTTTCACTTTCTTCGCGAAAATGGGCCGGCGGACACGCTCACTTTTGGCGAACTCGCGGCGCGGGTGCGAACGCTTGCGTATGCAATTGCCCAGGTTGCGAAGCCAGGCGATCGGGCGGTTCTTCTCTATCCGCAAGGATTGGAGTTCATCGCGGCGTTTCTCGGGTGTCTGGCGGCCGGCGTGATTGCGGTACCGGCGTATCCGCCGAAGCGAAATCGGAAGGCCGATCGACTCGCCGCGATCATCGCCGATTGCGCTCCGGTCTTGCTCCTCACAATCGACGAAATTCGGTCGTCGATCCCGGGTGAGTTCGCCGGATTGCTCAGCCTTTCGACCGACTCCATTCCCACCGGTCGCGATCCAGCCTGGGGGTCGGAACGAATACGAGCAGATGCGACGGCATTTCTGCAATACACGTCTGGTTCGACTGGATCGCCACGCGGCGTCGTGGTCACGCACGGAAACATCGCGACAAATGAGCTCCAGATGGCAGCCAGCTTTCGCCATCAATCGGTCGCGGGCTGCGGGCCAACCACAAAAATATCGTGGTTGCCATTGTTTCACGACATGGGCCTGATTGGAGATGTGCTCGCATCAACATACACGGGCTTTTTGTGCGTCATGATGGCTCCAACATCTTTTCTTCAAGCTCCTCTCCGGTGGCTTCAGGCAATTTCTAATTTCGCGGCACAAATAGCGGGGCACCAAATTTTGCGTTTGACTTGTGTTGCCGATCTATCAGCGAAGCCGAAAAGAGCGACCTGGACCTGAGTTTTCTTCGCGTCCTCTACAACGGCGCGGAGCCAGTCCGGGCCGATACGCTCGATCGCTTCTCTCGTGCGTTCGCTCAGTGCGGGTTTCGACGAAGCGCCTTTTTCCCGTGCTACGGCTTGGCCGAAGCCACATTGTTTGTGTCCGGAGGGCCGTTCGACCAGGAACCGGCGCGCCTTCAAGTTTCGGCTTCGGCCCTCGAGCGCGGGGTCATCGAGATCGTGTCAGGCGACGCGGCCGAGGCGCGGGAACTCGTGAGCGCCGGCATCGCCGCACCGGAGGCCGAGATCGCCATTGTCGAAGAAGAAACGAGAGGTCGATCCGCTCAGGGTCGGGTCGGAGCGATCTGGATACGGTCCGGCAGCGTTG
>JANLUE010000316.1:0-1632 GCA_031363325.1 Gemmataceae bacterium | reverse complement strand
CCCCCCACGGCGGGATACCGGCCTAAGTACACTTCGGCTGGAATTGGTGTTCCTCGGCGCCAGCGCTCGGCTTGATCAACCCGAAGCACGGCGGCGAGTTCAGCGCAATCGAGCCTTCCAAAGTTGGCCAGGAACTCGTCGAGTTTCGGCGCATGGTTTTCACGCCAAAGTCGGCGGAGCTTGGCGGCGGGTCGCTCCAACGGCAGGGAGTCATTCATCGCCGTCCTGATCGAGTTTGAGGTCGGTCGCGACTCGGTCCATGGCGCGACTGAACTGCACGCGCCGGGCCTGGCCATTTCCACCGACTCGAACGGCGATTTCTTCCCAGGTCAGCCCTTCGCCTCTCAGATCGGCGAGCGAACGTTCATCCGGGCTCAGCCGCAATCGTACTTGTTCGATGAGATCTCGGAATTCGAGCATTCGACTGGGGCTCGGATCTCCGACCGCCAGGCCCGCCAACGCATCCTCGTCCGCATCCGTTCGGCGGTAATCCCGCTTTTGCTGGTGTTCGCGCCGGGCGGCGGACGCCAGTTTGTTTCTGGCCATGGTCACCAAGAGTCGGATCAATTGCCCGGGGTCGTCGAGATCGAACTGCCCGGCCGCCGTGCGAACGAAGAAGCTCTTCAAAACACTCTGGCAGACATCCATGGAATCGAACAGGCGTTCGAGTCGGTCGTCCTCGAGTTGAAGGCGTACTTCACGCCGAATCAGCGGCTCATATCGACGAACGAGTTCGGCCGCCGCCTCTCCGTCACCGGACCGGATGCGACGCACAAAATCGACGAAAGCGAATGTGTCGGCCATGATTTGGTCGAGTGGCACTAGTCGTTTGATTTGTATTGCACTTCCGTTGGCCTCCAAGTGGGCGCTTCGAGTGTCCTCGGCCGAGCCGACAAACCGTATTCGGAATGTGTGCGCTCTTTCGACGCGTCCGCGATTCCAGGTGTGGAGGGGCATTTACCAGCTTGGCCAAAGTGGCCCGGCCAGCCGCTCCTGAATCAAACCACCTACGGGGAGCCCGTTATGTCCGCCACCACCATGTTCCGCCGCCTGTTCCAGTCCAAGTCCCACACCTTCCGGCACTTTAAGCCTGTTCGCAAGGTCCCTCTGAACATTTTGACCTTCGAGCGCAAGGACTGCCCGTCCGTAAGCGTCACCCAGGCCCTCGTCGGCAGCACCCTGACCGTCGAGGGGACGGAGGGGAACGACGACATCGCGGTCCGGCAAAGCGGCTCCTCGATCTCGGTTTTCAAGAAGGTGAACGGAGTCTTGAGCCAGGTCGGGCCGTCGCGCCTCGCGTCGAGCATCGGCAGCATCACGATCCATGGGCTGGGGTTGCACGACCGGCTGAGCAACGAAACAACCAAACCCTCGCTGCTCTACGGCGACACTGGGGCCGACACCATCTACGGCGGGAGCGGGAGCGACACGATCTACGGCGGGACCAACGACGACTGGCTGTACGGGCGCGACAGCAACGACTTCCTGGTTGGAGAGCAAGGCGCCGACCGCATGTATGGGGCCTCCGACATCATCGGGGTCGAGGCCGGCAACACCAACGACACCCTGCAGGGGGGTAACGGGCCCGACTCCCTGTACGGCGGCTACGGCGACGACCTCCTCATCGGCGGC
>JANLUE010000313.1:0-1833 GCA_031363325.1 Gemmataceae bacterium | reverse complement strand
GATAGATCATTTCCCACAAGTCCTGACCGACTTCGCCGGCCCACAGATCGCCGGTCGCGCGGTCAAAGCTGTACTTCCACGGTTGGCGCAGGCCGTAGGCGTAAATCTCGTGGCGAGCCTCTTTCATCGCGACAAACGGATTGTCGGCCGGGATCGCGTAGTTCTTGCCCGCGTCCTTCTTGTCGACATCGATCCGCAGGATCGAGCCCATCAGGTCATTAATGTTCTGACCGGACTCGAGCCCATCGGCGATGCCCGACCCATCTCCGGTCGCGATGTAGAGATGGCCGTCCGGACCGAACCGAAGGCAGCCGCCATTGTGCCCGCCGGCCGGCCAGGTGATTACGACTTCCTTCGACGCCGCGTCGACCGTGGGCGGGTCCATCTTCGTGAGCTTGTAGCGCAGAATTTCGGTCCCGTCGGCCGCGCCCTGTTCGCGGATCGACGAGACGAATACTTCGGCCTTCTTCGGATGGAACGCGAGCCCGTAGATCGGTTGCTTCACGTCGAACAGCAGCTTCGCTTCGGTCGAGTCGGCCTTGTTCTCGAACGTGAGTACCTGGCCATGTTGTTGCGCGACGGCGAGGAACTTCGTGCCGGGCACGGCGGCCATCTCGAGCGGGAACTCGAACTTCACTTTTGGGAAGGCGTTCACCAGCACGTAGGGCGCTGGCGGTTCCGGCGAACCTTGAACGTGCGACGTGGTCCACGGCACCCGGCTCTCGAGGCCCGACGCCTTGCGTGGCTTGCTGTCCTTGGCCTGCGTGTCTGGAGACGGTTGAAGGCCGATGAACGCCGCGACCGCGCCGATCGCGACGGTGCCCAGGAAGAATGCGCGCCGCATGACGAACTCCCGACGGAAGAGGATGGAGTGGCGAGATTCTAATCCGGCCGCCGCGAAATGCGAGTGTGAATCACCGACACCAACCCCGCGGTCAACGATTTCGCCCAGACGTCATCGATCGACCGTCGACTGTTGGGCGTTTACCCCGTCTTTCGAGTCAACTCGCGACCCGATTAAACTTCTTTTGTTTTTTGGGACATTTGTGGACATTTTGGGACACCATTTTCGGAAGTGCTCTGGGAATGGGCAGTTGCGGCAGGAAGCATCCGTCTCACTCTCCGGCGAGTCATTTGAACTCCTCCGACCAGACTTGCCGTTGCGGCTCGACGTGAACGGAGAACACTCTTCAATAGTATACTCAAGAACATTATTCATGACAACTCCAAGAATGCCGAATTCCAAAATCTTTGACGGACGCGGACATCCCGAGGGCAATCGATGCCCGCCTGCAACGCGGGAATCGTTCTGACATTGGTGTCGCAGCAGGTTCGCGAATACTTGAAATTGTGTTGACACGAACGCGCGCCGAGTGGGATGATTCTCCAATGCCCCCGACCGCGTCGATGATCGTTCGCCCGCCGAAGTTGCTCGATCGCCTGCGCGAGGCGTGTCGGGTACGCCATTACTCGATTCGCACCGAGGACGCCTACCACGACTGGTCCAAACGCTTCATCCTGTTCCACGGCAAGCGCCATCCGACGGAAATGGGCGCGAAAGAGATCGCCACATTCCTCTCGTACCTCGCTGTGGAGTGTGGAGTGGCGGCTCGCACGCAGAACCAGGCGCTGCACGCCATTCTCTTCCTCTATCAGAAGGTGCTCGGCATCGAGCTTCCGCGTATTCACGGCGTGGCGCTTGCCAAGACTCCACGACGACTCCCGGTGGTCCTGACGCGAGAGGAGGTGGATCGCGTCCTTGGGGCGATGAGCGGGGTGACGCGGATCATGGCGACGCTGCTCTACGGGTCCGGCCTGCGGCTGATGGAGTGC
>JANLUE010000306.1:0-3322 GCA_031363325.1 Gemmataceae bacterium | reverse complement strand
GGTCGCGAGAAGGAGCATCGCCGCCGCCCCCACTCCCCCGGCGAGGATCGCGAGCCCGACCATCCCCTGGAGCGGTTCGATGCCCCCCAGGCGGAGCAGCTTCAAGATCGCGATGTAGAGCGGATAGCCGGGCGGATGCGGATGATGCGCCGCGAGGTCGTAGCGCTCGACCCCGAGCGCGAATTGAATCGAATCGTGATCCCACATCCGCCGCGCGGCGAACGGAATCGCTGAAAACCGTCGCCTGCCCTCTTCCATTCCCGCGCGCCATCGGCTAAACTCGCATCGCGAAATTCACCCACGACGTGCCCCATGACTCCGTTCGAACCCACCCGCGAACAACCTTCGCCCACTCCCGATTCGACCGTCACGCGTTTGCCAATCGATCCGGACGCAACGCTCTCGCGGAACCCGGACCCGTCGTCGGGCACGATTTCGTTCCAGGCCGGCGCGTCGATCGAGCCGAAGCGCGGCACGTTGCCTGGCCAGGCGATATCCTGAGAATGGGCAGGCGGAGCGATTCGAGCCGCGAAGAATCTAATTGGAGACGCAACATGGTTGACCGGGCTCAGTCTTTCAAGATTCATGATGTGTGGATCGGATTAGACGCTGCGATAAGCTCGGCGGCGAACGCCACGAACATGGAGAAACTTCACGAATTGAATGCGTGAGTCGAATTTCACTGATCATCAATCTTGCCAAGGAACGATTGGGCAATTCAGATCCGAATTTTGTGCAAGTGGTGGCGCTAGACACTATCAACACACTAGCCCGACAGGCCTCGGGTGAAATCGACGGCTTTGTTTCGAGCCAGAACGTGGCCCACGTCGCAAGTGCGAATATCCACGCGGACAGCATTTTGACCCAGTTGGCGTCTCTGTTTGCAGCGCGTGACAATCCAGAGGTCGTACAGATCGCTGTGGCGGCAAAATCGTTCCACGACTCTTGCGAGTCGTACCGAAAGAAAGCATCCGAATCGCTTGGTTCTCTACAATCCCGAGTGCAGAACTCGGAGGGTACATTGGCCAAGTTGGAAAGGCAAATCGAAGATGCCCGAAGCAATATAGGTACAGCGCTTACAGAGTATCAGTCCCAGTTCTCGACGGCGCAGGAGACGCGAAGCCAGGCTTTCGCAGACGCACAGTCGGCTCACCGCAATTCTCACAATGAATTGATAAACAACCACAACGTAACGCTAATTAGCCAGGAGCGAGAGACCACGCGACTTCTTGGTGAGAAAGAGAAAGATCACCAAGGTCGGCTGGACGAACTGAACGTCGACTTCTCCGCCAGGGCTCAAGAGATCCTGACCGAGATCGAAAAAAAGAAGGGCGAAGTAGAAAAGCTCCTAGGCGTCATCGGCACGCTCGGCGTGTCCTCGGGGTACAAGAAGGCGGCGGACGAAAATCGGGCCACGGCAGTCCGTTGGCAATTCGCCACCGTGGCATCCATCGTTTTGTTGGTGATCTGCACTCTCGTGGCGTTTTGGCCAAGTAGCACGCAAGACATCAGGTGGGAGAGTTTGATTGCTCGGTTCGTGCTCACGATTAGCTTCGGAGTGCTCGCCGCCTACTGTGGCTTCCAAGGTGACCGAAGCCAGCATGCGGAACGCAGAAATCGGAAGATCGCGCTGGAGTTCGAGGCTCTCGGGGCATACTTGGACCCACTGCCACCCGAACAACAGCACGAGTTTCGGCTGAAACTGGCAGAGTTGTCATTTGGGAAGGACGACCCGAAGTTCACGAAGGACGACCGGAGCCCGGCCAGCCTGTGGGACCTAATCGCAAAGAACCCGGAGATGGCGCAATCCATCCTCAACACAATCAGCAATATCAAGAACCCGCCAAAGTGACCAGAATGACCTCCTCGGTCGTCCGAAATAGTCATTACGCGAAGGCCTCCTGTCTCTCCTCCTCGGAGAGAATGAGACTGAATTGCACCCGGAGCGATCGGCCCACGTGGCTCGGGATGTAAAAGGTGGTGAAGCGTCATTCGTGGGCGATGACGAGCGGCATTGCGGCTCATCGCGAAGAGGTTTCCGAGCTGCCGCTCAAGCTCTCAATGCACGTTTCTAGGTGCTTTCATGACAACGAAACAATTTGAGAGACTGTATCCGGTGCTTAGGGATATTGCGCTTGGTCATCGCCCTCGATCACCGGGAATTAGAGTGCTGGTGAATCGCCACGGCATGAATCACAGCTCGGCGATCATGCATATCAACAATTTACGCCACATGCTGAAAGGCACTGTGTACAAGAGGGCAATGCGAATCGATGCGACCGAGCACATCCTAGAAATGATCGACAAAGAACTGTCTCCGTCGGTGCTTAAGAACGCCTTGGATGCGGTAAGGCTGCACTTAGCGTACTACGAAAAGAGTACTGGCAACAGACAGCAAACGTTGGATAACAAGCTCGAACGCTTCCAGGAGAACGTGGACGCCAAGTGGGGCAACATTCCTGCTGCCGTCATGAAACTCAAGACCACGCGGGAGGCGTTGGACACTGAGGGAGGTTACGATCCCTCGGACGACGAAGATGAGCGCGGGTGGGTCATGCGGATAATCGCCAAGCGACAGGGGCAGAGCAAATTCCGGAACAATCTTCTCAAGCTTTACCGGGCACGCTGCGCCATCTCGGGCTGCCCCGTGACGAGCGTGCTAGATGCCGCCCACATCAAGGGCTACCACGGCCCGAAGTCGAGCCACTCCTCAAACGGACTCCTGCTTCGCACGGACCTTCACACGCTCTTTGACCTGCACCTCCTGACCGTAGACCCAGAGACGTGGAAGGTACTTATCTCGCCCGAACTAAAGGGCAGCGTCTACGAGAAGCTCGCCGGCAAGCGACTGCGGCGGCCAAAGAACCCAAAGAAGTGGCCGAATAAGCAGCGGCTCGCCTGGCACAAGTCTGAGAGCAGGTTGTAGTAGACGACGCAGGCCGTCAACCCCTCTGGGAGATCCCATCCATCACCCCCGAGCGCGATCTCCATCCGCCACTTTCCGGAGTTTCTCCTATTCGCGCGCTTCGTTCGCATCATTTACCTCATAGGGACGACCGCCCACGCCGCGACCGGCTCTCCCAGCGGCTCGTCGCGCAGGAATTGATTCGCGATGGCCAGCCGGCGAAGGCGATTCCGTTGTTGTTCGCGGTCATGTGTACGCGCTGGCCGAATGTGCCGCCGGTCGAGGAGTTGCTGATCGCCAAGGCGTATCTGGCGATGGGTAATCGTGCCGAGGGGGAGCGGTTCTATCGGGTCGCGGCCGAGTGGCTCGACCGGCCGCGCGAGCCGATTCGGGCGGCCGAGGTGATCACGAAGTGTG
>JANLUE010000293.1:0-8506 GCA_031363325.1 Gemmataceae bacterium | reverse complement strand
CCTTATTTGGGGACGGACTGGCGACTATCGGGCGGCCACGCAGATCGCGTGTTGGACAGGGATGACGTTCGCGCTGGGGTTCTTCGTCGTGGCGCTCTGGTGGAGCGATGCGATGCTCCTGGCGCTCGGGATCTTCGTCATGGTCACGAGCTATCATCAACTGGTCCAACTCGACAATGGCGGCGAGGAACGGGGCGCGTTCGGGTACGATTTCTCCAAGGGCTACGGCGGCTTCGGGCCGGACGAGGACGCGACACCGGTGACCCGGCCCAAGCGCGTCGGCCCCATCAAGCGCTGGCTGCAGGCCCGACGAACGAAGAAAATTCAGAAGGAAGTCGAACAACGAGCGGCCGACGACTCGCGGCTCGACGAATTGCTCGACAAGATCGCCCGCCTCGGCAAGGAATCGCTGTCGGCCGAAGAGAAACGATTCATGGCCCAGGTGAGCGCGCGGTATCGTAATCGACCGTAGGTGTGGAGCAACCGAAAGTCAGGTCGATTGGCCGTGGCCAAGGTTCGCGGCTCTTCGGGCCGACCCGTGGGCTTCGCCGAGGCGGTGCGGAAATGGGAGAAGTCAAATGTCGACGATGATTTTGGAGCCGATTGCTCCGACCCTGGATCGGCCGACATCGCGGCTCATGGAGCGCGCGCCGGTCGGGTACGTGGGGCGATCCGACCTACCTTCTGAGGACGATGTCCCCATGGAGACCGCCTGGCATCGTTCGCAGATGAATCTGCTCATCGACTCGATCGACGCACACTGGGCCGCTCGATCCGACTTCTACAGCGGCGGCAATATGTTCGTCTATTTCAGCCCGAATCAAGAGCGTGGCGAACATTTCCGCGGCCCCGACTTCTTTGTGGTCAAGGGGGTGCCCCGCTTCAAGAAGCGCGATACTTGGACGACCTGGGACGAAGGGGGTCGCGGCCCCGACCTGATTGTCGAACTGCTGTCGCCGTCGACCAGGACGACCGATCTGGGGATCAAGAAAGACACGTATGAGCAAGTTCTCCGAGTCCCCGAATACTTCTGCTACGACCCCGTCGACCTGTCGATTCGCGGCTGGCGCCTTGACGCGAAGGGGCGATACGCGCCGATCGCACCGAACGCGGACGGTCGCTTTTGGAGCGAACAACTCCGCCTTTGGATTGGCCGCTGGGACGGCGCGGTGAATTTGAAGAACGATCGCTGGCTGCGCTTCTTCACCCCGAACTTCGACCTCGTAATGACATCGAGCGAGGCACGCGCGGGTGAGCGAGACCTCGAGCAAGCTCGCGCCGACCGCGAGGCCGCCGCGAAGGAAGCCGAGCGACTGCGCGCCGACCGCGAGGCCGCCGCGAAGGAAGCCGAACGACTGCGCGCGGACCGCGAGGCCGCCGCGAAGGAAGCAATGCGGATGCGAGCCAAGGCCGCGGAATCGCAACTCCAATCGGCTGCGGCCGAGATCGAGCGTCTTCGCCAACAACTGGCCGACTCGCAACGGCCGAAGCCGTAGCCCGTGTTTCGCTCCGCGCTCCGCATCCCACACTCCGCACTCGAGGCAACCGTTGTCGAAGCTGGTCGAACCCCGCGTCCTGAAGGGCTTTCGCGATTACCCGCCGGCCCTCATGATCCCGCGCGAGCGGCTCATGGAGTCCGCCCGCGGCGTGTTTCGTTCCTACGGGTTCGCGCCGATCGACACGCCCGCGATCGAACTCGCCGAGGTTCTGCTCGCCAAGGTCGAGCCCGGGGCGGAGATCGGCAAGCAACTCTATCGCTTCAAGGACCCCGGCGATCGCGACGTGGCTTTGCGCTTCGACCTGACCGTGCCGCTCGCCCGCTTCGTGGCCCAACATCACGCCACGCTCGGTCTGCCCTTCAAGCGCTATCACCTCGGCACCGTCTGGCGCGGCGAGAGCCCCCAGGCCGGCCGATTCCGCGAATTCCTGCAGTGCGACTTCGACACGATCGGCACCCTCGCGAACGCCGCCGACGTTGAAATCGCCCTGACGATCAACGACCTGATGGCCGCCCTCGGCTTCGACCGCTTCGAGATCCGGGTGAACAATCGCCTCGTCTTGAACGGTTTGCTCTCCCAGCTTGGACTCGCCGATAGGGCTTCTGCCCTCTTGCGGTCGCTGGACAAACTCGACAAGATCGGACCGGAGAAAGTCATCGCGGAGATGGAGCGCGAAGCCGAAGTGACTGCTCCACAAGCGTCCGAAATCATCGCGCTCGCACGCACGACCGGCACGAACGACGAGGTGCTCGCGCAACTCGACGCCCGCTTCGGCGACAACGCGTCGGCCCGAAATGGGGTGGCCCATTTGCGGGAAATGGTCGATGTCTTCCGGACGGCCGGCGTGCCCGAGGGTCGACTCCGAGTGGACCTGTCGATTTGCCGGGGCCTCGATTATTACACCGGCACCGTGTACGAGACGTTTCTGCTCGACAAGACCGAGATTGGCAGCGTTTGTTCCGGCGGTCGTTACGATAACTTGGCCGGGACGTACACGAAGGCCGCACTGCCGGGAGTCGGCGCTTCGCTTGGCCTCGATCGGTTATTGGCCGCGATGGAGGCGCTCGACCTGATCCCGAAGACCGCGACGGCCGCGCCGATCCTCGTGCTCCATCTCGAAGCGAATCGATATGGGGACTATCAGCGGATCGCGCGCTCGCTGCGGGCGGCCGGGATCGGCACCGAGGTGTATCCGGACGCCAAGAAACTCGGCCCGCAGTTCAATTACGCGGAACGACGTGGTTTCCGACTTGCCCTGATTGCCGGCAGCAACGAGTTCGCGAACGGCGTCTGGAAAGTGAAGGACCTGGCGAAGCGCGAAGAAATCGCCGTTTCGGAAACGGACCTGATCGCCGCGGCGAAACGATTGTTGGCGTGAGTAACACATGGATCGTGGCAACCATTACGAAACGGCGTTCGAAGCCTATCTCCGCGATCGGCGGCTCGGCTACGTGGCGGTCGACGAGTCGCGTCGCGCCTCGCTCGACGATGAACCGGTCAAGAGCCTCGACTTCATCGTCTATGGAACGGGCGGGACGAAATTGCTCGTCGACGTGAAGGGCCGCAAGTTCCCCGGCGGCAAGCCCGAGAAACCCCGACTCGTCTGGCAGAACTGGGTGTTCCGCGACGACGTGACCGGCCTCGAACGCTGGCAGGACAGCTTTGGCCCGGCCTATCAGGGCCTGCTCGTGTTCGCTTATCTGATCCTTCCCGATGTGGAACTCCGGCGCGGCACGGCCGACCTCTGGGTGTGGCGTGGGCAACGCTATCTGATGCGCGCCGTTCCGGTCGCGGACTATCGCGCCCACATGCGGAGTCGTTCGCCGCGCTGGGGAACGGTTCATTTGCCGTCGGCCGCCTTCCGCGAGTCCGTCCGACCGCTCCGCGACTTCACGCACCCGGCCGGTTGAACGAATTTGGCCTGCTTCGCGAATCGTCTCCGATTTCCGTTGCGTCTGGCGGGCCGCCCGTTTATGATCCCCATCTGACGCCCGTACTCTCTCCCGCGATTCCCGACAACCCGGGGTGCCGCATTAATATGGCGCTCCTGTCTGGAGGCGTGTCATGCCGGCGGTCGCAACGACTCCCCGATCCCGGTCCACGGACCTGGACCAACTGCAAGGGACTTGGCTCTCCGTGGCCGGCCCCTGCGAGGCCCGGCTGTTGATCGCCGGCCGACGATTCACTTTCGAGTTCGTCGGCGGCGAACTCTACATGGGCACGATCCAGTTGGCCGACGGCCACATGGACATGTTCATCGAAGAAGGCCCGCCCGACTACAAAGGCCAGGACGCACTCTGCCTGATTCAACTCGATGGCGGCGTCCTGCGCTGGTGTCCCGGCAAGCCCGGCTCGGGCCGACGCCATTCGTCGTTCCCCAGCGTGGACGACGCCCGCTATCTCTCGTTCGTATTTCGCCGCGCCCGCCGAAAGGCTTCCTGACCGCGCCTACAAAAAACTCGAACTTCCGCGAGGAACTCATGACCGTTGCCGTAGCCAAGCCGCCTTCCCGATCGCACGACGCGCACGAAACGGTTCGCGAACCCGTTCGTCAGAAGTTTCAGTACCCCGGCATCCCGACGACGTGCGATGGTGCCGAGGCCGTGGTCCACGCCGAGATTCAAATCAGCCAGGCGGCCGGCGCCTATCCGATCACCAGTTCGACCACGATGGGCGGGGGCTTCAATGCGGCCGTCATGAACGGCCACAAGAACCTGTGGGGCGATACCCTCATGTTCTTCGAGCCCGAGAGCGAACATTCGGCCGCGTCCGTGTGCGAAGGCTTCGCGGTGGCCGGCGGGCGCGTGACGAACTTCACGTCCGGCCAGGGCCTCGTCCTGATGAAAGAGGTTCTGTACACGATCTCCGGCAAGCGGCTCCCGGTCGTCATGAACATCGGTGCCCGTGCACTGACGAGCCAGGGGCTCAACGTTCACGCCGGACACGATGATGTCATGTCGGTCTCGGACGTCGGCTGGGGCATGCTGTTCGCGCGCAACGCGCAAGAGGCCGGCGACTTCTGCCTGATCGCCCGCAAGGTGGCCGAGGCGACGCAAACGCCGTTCTTCAACGTCCAGGACGGCTTCCTGACGACGCACACCGTGGAAACGGTTCGGCTGACCGAACTCGAGTTCATGAAGCAATTCATCGGCAACCCGAAGGACAAACTGACGAACCTGATGGACCCGAACAACCCAATGATGTCGGGCGTGGTCCAGAATCAAGACTCGTACATGAAGGGCAAAATCGCCCAGCGCTGGTACTACGATCGCATCCCGCAGGCTCTGGAAGACGCGTTCGAAGAGTTCGGCAACGCCACGGGCCGCAAGTACGGGCCGGTCGAAGGTTATCGGTGCGAAGATGCCGATTACATTCTGGTCGGCATGGGCTGTTACATGGAGACGGCCAAGGTCACGATCGACTATCTCCGCGACAAGAAGGGAATCAAGGCCGGCTGCCTTTCGGTGTTCGTGTTCCGGCCGTTCCCCGGCGAGGCGATCGTGAAGGCCTTGAAGGATTGCCACGCCTTCACGGTGTTCGAGCGCATGGACGACCCCCTCTCGACAACGGGCAACCATCTGACGCGCGAGATCAAAGCGGCGTTCTGCGACGCGATGACGGGCCAGAACGGCCACGAACGCATCGATCGGGTGCCGCGTGTGTATCACGGGGCGGCCGGGCTCGGCAGTCGCGATGTTCGCCCCGGCGACATCATCGCCGCCTTCCACAACATGCAGACCGACGGCCAGGATTACTTCTGCGTGGGCATCGATCACGCCCTGGCCTTGAAGCGCGGCGAGGACCCGGACCTGCGGCCCAAGAACGCCTTCTCGATGCGTGGCCACTCGGTCGGCGGCTTCGGCAGTGTGACGACGAACAAAGTCATCGCGACGATTGCCGGCAACGTGTTCGGCAAGGACGTGCAAGCGTACCCGAAGTACGGTTCCGAAAAGAAGGGCTTGCCGACGACGTACTATCTGACGATCGCCGACGCGCACATCGACATGCACGCCGAGTTGGAACACGTCGACTTGCTGTGCATCAACGACCCGACGGCCATCCTGAGCCCGCTCACATTGAAGGGCTTGGTCAAAGGCGGCGCGGTCTTCATGCAGTCGCCGTACGCGGAGCCGGCCGACGTGTGGAAGCGAATCCCGGTCGAGAACAAGGCGGCGATCAAGGACAAGAAACTGCGGGTGTACTACTGCGACATGGTCCGCATCGCCCGCGAGATCGCGACCGAGGCGGACTTGCAGATGCGCATGCAGGGCATCGTGCTCCTCGGCGCGTTCCTGAAGCTGACCCCCTACGTGAAAGACGCCCAGATGTCGGACGAGCAGGTGTACGCGGGCGTGGAGAAGGCGCTGACGAAGTACTTCGGCAAGCGCGGGGCGCAGGTGGTTCAAGAGAACATGACGTGCATCCGGCGCGGCTACGGCGACATGAGGGAAATACCGGCGAGTGTGATGGGGTGACGGATGAATGAGAAGGCAATTGATCCTCGATTCGACTACGAGGCGGACGACCTTGTCCAGAAACTGATCGGCCCGGAGGATTTGTGTCTGTCTGCCGAAGAGTACGCGGCTCGTCGTGCGCATCTGTGGCTCTGCTTTTCGTTCCACTTGTGTCGTTTTCGAGACCCAGTGTTGGGAGCCTGGGTCAAGCGATTCGGCGAACTATTTGACAGCCCCGAAGAAGTCGAACAGTTGCGCGAGCGGATACTGACACGGGAAGAACGGGAACGCATTGAGAGCCAAATGGCCGAAGAGTTCTGAGATCGCACTGGCCCGAACGGCGTGAGCGCCTTGAACCCGAACATCGATGTGATCCCGGCAACGGCATTCATGTTCAAGGCGGTCGATTCAAACGATCGACGATTCTACTTGTTCGCCACGCTTGGTCATGGAGTGTTACGGTTCGAAGTGGTCGCGGCACTCCCGGACGGCACACGGGGTGCCGTCCACGGCAAGCAATTCTTCGAGGCGATGATGGTGCATTTTGGCGCTCGGATTAGAATGATTGAAGGGAGTTGGAATGCGGCCAACGGGTTGACGACCAACCTCGACCTCTTCAATCGGGCGACATCGGCCGGATTGGCTCTGCTCGATGCGGCGGCATTCACTTGGACGGGCCTGCGAGCGGCGGAATACGGGTTTAGCCCGGTGTCAATCACGGCGTCGCCGCCAGGGGCCGTCGGCCGCTTCGACACGGTTCGCGTCGAGTTTCGCCAGTAATCGCCGGCCTCGGGAGTTTTTCGATGGATGTGCGTTCCGAAGTTGTTGCGGAGTTGCGGACGATGTTCGCGGATGGCGCGACACCGTCTCGCCTGATCCGTTGGATCGCGGAGCGCCATGAAGGCGAACGCGAGTTGCATTTGCTCGTGCAAATGTATTTTCTCGAAGCGTTTGAAGTCCCGATTGTGCGCGGACTCAACCCAATTGATGACTACCGCGAGATGGACTTGTCGTTGGCGCGGCTCAATCGGGAACTAATCCCCCAAATGATCAACGGCATGGACGAATGGCGAGACTCAAACCGACGGTCGGAGTCCTGGTTGGACGGAATGAAGTTGACAAGTGACGCACAAGGTGGCGATCAAATCCGTTGTGAGACGATACCGGACCTCAAGCGCTGTTGGCCTCTATTGAATTCCGATGAGCAACAATACATCCAGGCGGTGTTCCGTGGCTCGCACGGACAATTTGAGGCGGCTAAGGCGCTGTCGCAACTCGCCGAACGACTCCAGCAACGCGTCCTGGAACTCGAGGCGGAACGAGAGCCGATCTTGACGCGCGAGGGGTCGATGGCATGACGGTCGATTGCCCGATCCAAAGACCGCGCCGGTGTTGCATATGGAATGGGTCATGACCATCTCCAGCCGGACGCCGGAAGGCGACCCGAACCAGTGCTCTGTATGCGGGCACCACGTTCGGCTGGAACCGCCGCTCGACACTCGGGACGCCCCGTGCCCACGATGTGGACACTTGCTGTGGTTCGCTCACGAACGACCCTCGGGTTGGACATTGAAACGAGACGCTCGACGCGAAGTTTTGGAACTCATGACGGTGCGATTCGGGCCGGTGCCCGCGTCGATTCGGGAATCGCTCGAAGTGGCGGACACGTCCCGATTCGAAAAGTTCGACTGGGGCATACTGTTTGAGGCGAAAGACTGGAATCAAGCGACCGAACTCATCCTCACGAGTCATTGAACACCCTACCGAGTAACTGAATATGACCGCTACCCTCTCCGCGCCGTCCATGAACGACGCCAGCGCCAAGGACCCATTCAACAACAACACCTACGGCACGACCATCGACCGGAAGTATAAACCGGTCTCGCTGCCGGTGCTCGACGTCAACGACTTCAACGAACGCATCATCCGCGGTTACGAAGAAGGGTACGGCGAGAAGGAACTGCCCGCCGACCTGTCGCTCGCCCGGTCGCTCGTGCCGGCCGGAACCGCGTCGCTCCGCGACTTCAGTTACATCGCGCCCGAGCTGCCCGAATACATTCCGTCGAACTGCACCGGCTGCATGGACTGCGTCACCGAGTGCCCGGACACGGCCATCCTCGGCAAGGTCCTCGCCGAGGACGAATGGGAAGAAAAGCTCAAGGCGATTCCCGACGGCGATCGCGAGATGTTCCGCGCGCAATGGTCGAAGACCAAAAAGTACTACGACGGCGGCAAGAAGAAGTCGGGTGTCGGTGGAATGTTCAACATCATCATCGATCCGTCGAAGTGCAAGGGCTGCGCCGAGTGCGTCACGGTGTGTGACGACGACGCCCTCAAGATGGTGGCGAAGAACGACGACCTGATGACGAAGGCCCGCAAGAGTCACCGCCTGTTCAAGAACATGGGGCCGAGCAACGAGAAGTTCATCAGCGGCAACCTGCTCATCGACATGATGTTGAAGGAGAGCACGCACATCTATACGGGCGGGGCCGGGTCGTGTGCGGGGTGCGGCGAGGGGACGGCGCTGCGGATGATGTGCGCCGCGACCGGCAG
>JANLUE010000273.1:0-8461 GCA_031363325.1 Gemmataceae bacterium | reverse complement strand
CGCGAACGGCAAACGACAGCGATTGATTGGCGGATTGACGTTCGAGAATATCGAGCGACTTTAACAGAGGCACGCCCGACTGTAACAAGTCCGCGAGCTGCGCATAGAACGCCGAGATCACACGGCCTTTCACACGTCGCCCGAATCCACCCCCGCTCGCTCCTTTGGCTTTCACCTGCGCAATCTTGACCGGAAACAACCCCCGCGCGTCGAGCATCAACGCGGCCTCGCGCTCGCTGGTGGCGGTCAAAGTTCCCACGTCTCTCGCGCCGGTTTTCGCAAGCGCTTCGAATGTAAAGTCTGGCATCTCTGTGCTTTCGGCTCTCAATTGTCCGTGAATCGCAATCCGAGGCGGCTCGGCGGTAGTTTCAACCAATCGTTCAAAGTCTGGGCTATGAATCGGGCTTCGGCCGGGTCGAGCCCGCCGAGTAATTTCACACTACGCCCGTCGTTTGTGACGGCGCTCAAGTTGTATTTCTGCTGGGCGAAATGTTGGCCATTCTGTTCGGCGTGGTTCCGTTCCACAAACAACTCTCTCACTTCCGCGGACGCCATTTCCTTGTTGCCCATCCAAGGCACTGGCCGGTGGCGAACGAACAGTCGGTCGCCGGCGATGCCCAAATAGCTGCGGTTCAAGAACCCGACGATGGTCGAGTATGTCAGTCCAATCCCAACTGCCACATGACAAATTGGAAAAATGACGGCAATTATCTCAAATCCACCTTGGCCCGGACCGATTAGGGCCATCGCATACCAACAAACTAGGAAGCTATCCCAAGCGATGCAAAAGAACAACAGAACCCGCAGCGACGGACGATACCAACGTCGCCGAATCACCCGGACATCTCCATTCTCCTCGACGATTAAGGTCGACGGGCGTGGCGCTCGAAGCGCCTTCGAGTCGGCCAAGTAGTCTTCGACTCGAAACACCGCATCACAGGCATCGCACTTGGCGATCAGTGCGTGTACATTGACATTCTTCGCCGGAACTGGGGACTGACACTTCGGGCAATCCATCGAGCATCCGCCGTATGGAGTCCTTCTGTTGATCACTCGTTCGTTCGACCCGGTGGGTCGAACGCTAAACGGTTGCGTGCGGGGGCCTCACATGCGCCGGGCCGGTCGTATCCATGATGATATCGCCGGCCGTCGTGCGTGCGACTTCGTCGATTGTCGTGATGCCGAGTTTCACTTTCTCCCAGCCCGATTGACGCAGCGTTCGCATGCCGCCGTTTCGAATGGCTTCATTGCGAATGACGCCGGCATTCAGTCGTTGCACCACCATGTCTTTCAGTTTGTCGTTGTTCACCAGCAGTTCGTGGATGCCGGTTCGGCCGCGATAGCCGGTGTTACGGCACGAACGACAGCCCTCGCCTTTCCACACGGTCGGTACGTCGGGGCGATTGACATCGAAGCCGGGAAAGTCCGGGGGCACGTCCGGATGGTGTGGTCGGAATTCGGTCTTGCAGTCCTTGCAGATCGTTCGCACGAGTCGTTGCGCCATGATCCCTTCGACGGTACTCGCGACCAGGAACGGTTCGACGCCCATGTCGATGAGTCGTGTGAAGGAACTCGGTGCGTCGTTGGTGTGCAACGTGCTGAACACCAAGTGGCCCGTGAGCGACGATTGAATCGCGGACTCGGCCGTTTCCAGGTCGCGCATTTCGCCGATCAGGATCACGTCGGGGTCGTGTCGCAGGATCGAACGCAACGAGGCGGCGAAGGTGAGGCCGATCTTCGCCTGCGTTTGAATCTGACTGATGCCAGGCTGCATGTACTCGACGGGGTCTTCGACCGTGATGATCTTGGTCGCTTCGTCCTTGATCTCGTTGAGGGCCGAATAGAGAGTCGTCGATTTGCCCGACCCGGTCGGTCCCGTCACCAGGATGATCCCGTGGGGCCGTTCGATGAGTTGCTTGAAGAGTTTGTGCGTGTCCGGCAACATGCCGCAATTGGTGAGGTTGAACACCATGCGGCCCTTGTCCAGGAGCCGCATGACGATGCCTTCACCGTGCACCATCGGGATGATCGAGACGCGGACATCGACTTCGCGGCCCTGAACACGCATCTTGATGCGGCCGTCCTGGGGCAGGCGTTTTTCCGCGATGTTGAGCCGCGACATAATCTTGATTCGACTGACGATGGCGGCCGCGAACCGATTGATCTCCGGCGGTAATACTTGCGTCTGAAGTAGCCCGTCGATCCGGTAGCGAATACGAATCGCCTTCTCTTCCTGTTCGATGTGGATGTCGCTGGCTCGTTCGTTGGCCGCCTCGATCAGGATTTCATTCACCAGCTTGACGACGGACGCTTCCTGGGCCTGTTTGGCCAGTTCGCTGTCGTCGGCTTCGATTCCTTCGAGCAACTCGACGTCGTCGCGTTCCTGGACGAGGGCCGAGACGGTTTCGCCGCCGACGCCGAAGTGTTGCTTGATGAGCCGCGAGATTTCCCGGGGGCTGCCGAGGACCGGTTGAATCTCGAGTCCCGTTAGCGTCTGCAATTCGTCGAGGGCATACACGTCGTACGGGTTCGACGTGGCGACCACGAGCGTCCCGTTCGCCCGGGAGACTGGGAGCAGCCCCTTGCGATGGACGAGCTTGGCCGGCATGACGGCCAAGGTCTCGGGCGTGATCTGCGTGTGCGAGAGGTCGACGAACTCGAGGCCGAATTCTTCGGCCAGAGTTTCAAGGACGTGCATCTCGTTGCCGATGCTCTTTTCGAGCAACAGTTCGTGCATCGGCCGGGTGGGCTCGGCGGCCTGGACCTCTTCGGCCCGGCGGACGTCGGCCTCGGTGAACTGGCCTTTTTCGCGGAGACGCTGGAGCAAAAACATGCGGCCTCGGCGGGTAGGGCCGAACGAGTAAGTCGGGATGCGGTCAGGTTATCGGGCCGGGGCTGGTCGCGCCCAGCGCAATCCGACCCGCCGGTCCTAATTCATTAAGGCGGGGACAGATTAAACGGACGTTAAATCCGGAATTCGACGCGCTGCGGGCGATTCGTTAGCCGCACAGCGCTGGCACGGGCTCGGGGAAAGCCGCCTCGGCGACTCGCAGATAGCCCCGGCCGATGGCTTCGATGCCGGGGCGGCGAGCTTCGCCCGATTGCGTATTGAGAATCAACTTCGTTGGGCACCGCCCGCCATTTCGGAATGTCCGTGACGCCGTCGAGTCGAAGCACGACATCGCCGTGCGCCCGAATCCATTTGCTGCCCCGATCGAAGCGATTGCGTTCCATGGGATTTCTCAAATCTCACGGCTTGTACGTCGAGTCGTTTTCCTTCGGCACGCGGCCGACGATTCCCTTCAAATCTTCGTCGGCGAGCGAGCGGCAAACGCGAAATCCGACCGTGTCCATATTCGTGAGCCACCAGATGCTCTGCGGCTCCTGGGAGTCGGCCTTCATCCACGATTGGTCGGAGAATTTGCGCGCGGCGCTGCGAAGTCCATTCGCGTCGCTCTTGAAGTGGCCGCCCCGGGCGACGTGCGACCATTTGTTCTCGGTCGGCTTGAAGCACGGTCGGACCAGGAAGCCATCAGTGAGCGGGAGCTTGGCGAACCGGGTGTAGGCGTCCGGCACGAAGTGGTCGAGGCACCATTCCATCACGTTACCGTGCATGTCGAATAGGCCCCAGGCATTCGGCTTCTTGCCGCCGACGGCGTGAGTCGACGCCCGCTCGAAGCCTTCGGCCTTGACCTTCGAGTTGGCGTCGTACCACGCGTAGTCCTGGAGCTCCGCCCCGTCGGGGATCGCGTATCGGCCCTTCGTGCCGGCCCGGCAAGCGTACTCCCATTCGACTTCGGTCGGCAAGCGATACGCCCGGCCGGTCTTCTTGGAAAGCCATTCGCAGTATTTCATCGCGGTGTGATGTGTCATGCACATGGCCGGGTGTCGATCGCGGGGGTGGCCGTACGATTCGTCGACATATGCTTGAGTCGGTCGCGAAACGGCGTCGGCCGGCTCGCGCTTGCGCTTCGCTTGCTCCTCGGCGGTCAGCGGCTTGCCGGTCGCTTCGTCGGTGAAGTCGGCGTTCTGCGTCTTGTAGAAGAGATCGAATTCGTCCCAGGTCACTTCGAACTTGCCGAGCCAGAACGGCTTCAGTCGAACCGCGACGGTCGGCCCTTCGTCGATGTGTCGGCCGGCTTCCGTGGCCGGCGACCCGAGCGTGAAGTCGCCCCCCGGAATCGCGACCATGGAGAACGATTCCTTCACGACCGCGCCGGCCTGGGATTTTTGCGTGAACGTCTCGGTGTAATCGACGTGCCGATCCCCGCCGCCCGGCTTGACCGGTGCGGAGTGCAAAGTCGCGAGACAGACCATTCCCGCGACCAAAGCGGCCAACGATATTCTCGACAACATCGATGGACTCCAGTGCAATCGCCCGTCGAGCAGCGTAGTTTGCTCGTTCCGCCCACGTTCAATTCGAGTTCGCGCCAACCACGGGTTACTTGGACTTTCGAAGTCGACTCGGGACCGTGCGCGCGGGCCGTCGAGAATCGTACCAAACCCGATCAATGTCGCCTCGACCAAAAACGTGCCCGCAATCCAGGTTGCCAATTGTGCTGGCAACTCTACCTCTTCTCCTTCGGCCGCAGTCGATCGTTCGGGCCCACCGTTGGCAGTTTCGGTTCGACGCCGGTCATCGACTTGACAATGAACTGCACGATCTGCCGCTGGGCGCCGCGACCCAGGCCGTGGCGGGCGCGGGGATAGATCATCAACTCGAAGTCCTTGTCCGCCTTCTGAAATTCGTCGACGAGTTGCAACGTGTTTTGGATGTGAACGTTGTCGTCCATTTCGCCGTGCAATAACAACAGTCGTCCGTTCAAGTTCTTCGCGCCCTTCACAACGGACGACGCATCGTACCCCGTTGGATTTTCTTGCGGCGTGCTCATGTAACGTTCGGTGTAGATCGAATCGTAGTTTCGCCAGTCGGTCACTGGTGCGCCGGCGATCCCGGCCGAGAACTTCTTGCTGTGCGTCAACGCGTACGATGTCATGTAACCGCCATAGCTATGTCCGCTCAGGCCGACGCGCGAAGCGTCCGCCCAGGGATGCTCCGTCAACCAATCGACCGCGTCGTCGAGGTCGCGGAGCTCCTGCACGCCGAGTTGCTTGTACGCGGTCCATGCCGACTGGGCGCCCTTGCCGCTCGCACTTCGGGGATCGACGTGGAACACGACAATGCCCGCACCGGCCAGCGCGTGGTCCATCAAGCGGCCGCCGTTCCAGCCATCGCGGACCGAGGGCATGTGCGGGCCGGCGTAGGTCATCATCCAGACGGGGTACTTCTTCGCGGGGTCGAAGTCGGCCGGCTTGATCAACGCGCCCTCGAGATAGAAGTTGTCACGCGTCTTGATCTGGACGCGTTCGACCGCGCCGAACTTGTACTCCTCGACGGCATGTACCGGGTTCGTGTCGAGCACGCGGCCGGGTTCTTGATGCGTCTTCCAGAGCCGCGCCTGGGTCGGCGTCTTCGCGTCGCTCGCGCTATCGATGAACAGCGCGCCGTTCGGCGCGACGTTGACGGAATGCGAACCGTCGCCGATCGTTAGGCGTTCCATGTTCGAGCCGTCGAACTTGCTGCGATAAAGGTTGGGGGCGGTGTGCGAGTGTTTCGTCGCCGTGTAATAGAGGAAGCCGTTGTCAAGGTCGGTCGCGTGGACCGCGCGGACTTCCCATTCCCCCTCGGTGACGAGGTTCAAACGCTTGCCGTCCTTGTCGTGTCGATACAGGTGCTTCCAGCCCGTGGCTTCACTGGCCACCACGAACGTCCCGTCGGGCAGGAAGGTCGGCTCGCCGAGGTCTTCCACCCAGGCCTTGGTCGTCTCGCGGAACAACTGCGTGAGCGGACCGCCCTCGGCGGGCATCGTCACCAGGTCGAGCCACGTTTGCGTTCGATTCTGGAAATAGGCGAACGCCTTCGAGCCATCGGGCCACCAGCCGACCCGGGAAATGATCGATTCCCCCGGCGAATAATTCGATTGATCGGCGAACACCGGCTCTCCGCCGGCCACGGGGACGACGCCGAGCTTGACGATCGGGTTCGGGTCGCCGGCCTTCGGATACGGGATTTTCTCGACCTTCTGGCGCGTCGGGATTTGATCGACGACGGTGAACGTGCCCACCGGGGTGTCGTCGAAGCGCAGGAACGCGATGCGCCGCGAGTCGGGGCTCCACCAATAAGCTTGCGGTCGGCGATTGAAGATTTCCTCGCCGTACACCCAGTCGGCGAGTCCGTTCAAGATTTTGTCGCCGCCATCCGTGGTGAGTTGGGTTCGGCCTGGGTGGCGACATCAACGGTGAACAGATTGCCGGCCCGGACAAACGCCACAAATCGGCCATCGGGGCTAAACGACGCGACTTCTTTTGGCCCCGGCGTCTTGGTTAGGCGAACGGCCGGCCCGCCATCGAGCGGCGCGTGGTACAGTTCGTCGCCATGCGTGAACAGGACGGCCGTGCGTGGCGGATTGAGCCGATAGGCCGGCCCGCCCGCGAGCTTGGCCGCGTCGTCCGGCTTGATCGTCGGAATCGCGCTGAGGGATTTGGTCAACTTCGCGGGATCGATGAACTGTTCGGCCCGCCCCGTGAGCGCGGCCACCTTCCATAGTTTGCCGTCCTTCACTTGGAGGAAATTCTCACTGTCGATCCAGGTGATGCCACCGACCGGGCTCCCCGACAGGTTCGGCGGGCTGCGGAACATCGTTTCAGGCGTGATCGGCTTGTTGAACGTGCGATCTTCGGTGAGCGGACGAATCGGGCTCCGCGTGATCGGGGCGGCCTTCGCCACTCGAATTACCGGGAAGTCCGCCCCCTCGGCCAAGTCGGCATCGAAGAAGTTCCACGTCGTCAGCCCATCCTCGGCTTGCGGCTCCAACAAGTACGCGGCAAACATGCCGAGCTTCTGTTCGGTGCGCACGAGAATCGTGCCGGCCGCCACGCGCGTGCTCTGATCGCGGCGTTCGACTTCGACCGTCCGCAAACTGTGCTTCTGAAACGTACTCTTGGCTTGTGTCGACTTCGTGACCTTGTAGACCTGGCAATCGAGTTCGATGTCCTCACGCGTCTCTTCAACAACGATGCCGTGACGCTGCAGGTTCTCGATAACCCCGATCGCCTTCGGCGAGATCAGGTAGGCATAGGGCCGTTGAACTTCGAGCGTCGGCTCGACGCCGTTCATCCAGGCGACTTTGTACTCCTTGGCTTCCTTGGTCGGAGTGCGTTTGTCGTCTTTGGTTTCCTCGACGAATCCCAGCACCGTCCGTTCGACGAGCGAAGTCACCTTGTTCCGAAGGGCGATCCGGTCGCGCGGCTGATCCGCCTTGGCGATCGACTTGCGGACTTCGTCGGCATGGTCGGCCGCGTACTTGAAGAGCCCGCCGCAATAGGCCTTGCCGGCCAGTACGCGATCCTTGAACGGTGCGTACGTGTACGATTCGGACAGGAAGCCGAATCGATTGCGAATGGCGAACGCCTGAATGCCGAAGCGCGGGACCGGCGTGTACGATTCCCAGGCGGTCCGGTCGGCGTTGAAGTTGCCGTAGGCGAAGCTCTTGTAGCCGGTCGATTTCAGCATCTCGGCCGTCACTGCGGGCAGCCACTTCTCGCGGGCGGCGACGATCAGGTCCGGGTCGGCGGCGGGATGGCGCGGGCCGTCATACGTCAACGTATATTGATGGTACGATCCGTTCGTCGTGTGCATATCGACGATGACGGCCGGGTCCCACTTCGAGATCGCCTTCACGAGGCCGCGAACTTCGGGCGTTTCCAACTTCACGAAGTCGCGGTTCAAGTCGTACCCGGCCGCGTTGGCCCGAACCCCCACTCCATCGGGCGGGCCGTTCTGTTCGGAGCGATTCTTCGGGTCGATCTTCTCGTTGCCATCCGCATTCAGAATCGGCACGACCAGTACGATGAGTTCCTTGAGCAGGGATTTCGCCTCGCCCTCGCCCGTGGCGATGTCCCGGGCGAGCATCAGGACCGCTTCCTTGCCGTCGACTTCGCCCGCGTGAATGTTTGCGAACGTCAGCACGACGAACTTCTTCGATCGAGCCGCTTCCTCCGGCGTGGCGATCGGCGGGTCGGCGAGGATCAACATCGGCAACGTCCGCCCCTCGCCGCTCTTGCCGATGTCCGTGAGTCGTACGCTCGGCGATTTGGCCTTCAATTCCTCGCAGAACGCGACCACGTCCGCGTGCCGCGACGTCGCCCGATAGTCGGTCTTCTCCGCGACGGTTTGTTGGGCGTGGAGGAACGAAGCGCACAAGAACAGCGGAACGAGACAGCGCGTCACGGTGGCAACTCCGAGGGGGTATGTTGGAAGGGTATGGAGAACGGCGCCCGACTCGATCAGGACAAGGCGTTTTCGAATTCGTCGACGGAGATGGTGGAAAACCTTGGGGCGAGCCGTTAACCCAGGGCGGCGATGGCTGCGCCATCTTGCCCTGGGCTGAACAAAATAAGG
>JANLUE010000247.1:0-5578 GCA_031363325.1 Gemmataceae bacterium | reverse complement strand
CGAGCCGGAACAGCAGGCCGCCCCATTCTGCGTGGCGATCACGGCCGACGATCGGTAGACCGCAAGTTCACGCCGTGCAGTCGATAGACGTATTCGGACAGGGCGGCCGTCGTGCCGGCCCCGAACGTGTGCCACAGCCAGTGTGTCCCCATTGGTAGGACCGGGGGTTGTTTCGGGTCGATCAGCCGACAATACAACGCGAGCCCAAAGCACACGAGCGCGGCCGCGATCCAGCCGGCCTGTTTGAAGCGCGTCCGGATCATGACGGCTATCAGTGGCGTCAGAATCAAAATTCCAAGCGTGGCGTACGAGACCGTGATCGCCCAGTGAGTCGGTAGTTTCAGCTGGCCGAGCAGTTGCATCAGGCCAACTGCTCCGATCATTGAGATCAGGTAAATGATCCGCGGCCCAAGTCGAATCCAGAAATAGATGCTGACGACCAGTCCCAGGAGCGAGATCGGAATCACGTCCATCAGGAACCAGCCCTGCCAGTTGCGAAATCCGTGGTAGAGTGTCCCACCGACGCCACCCACGAAGAGAATTGGCAAGGCGACGGCCATGAACGGATAGTGGCTCAATCGGCCCCGCAATCGAATCGCCCAAAACACGACGATCCATACGAAAAGAGAGGCGGTTGCCGCGTTCCAGGGCTCGGCGATCGTACCGGGGTATGGCTCGTGGTTTCGGACTTCGACCGGTGTCTCCGTGTAGAGGGGGCCATGATCGTTGGCTCGGCCATCGAGTCGAGACGTTTCGGGGTCGGCCACGGTCGCTCCGCGCGGCGATTGGGTTGGGCATCGACCTCAGAATAGGCCGGTTCCGACGGTCGGGCGAGCGGTTGGCGCGGAATGCGAATTCCCGCCTTGACGCCCCTGGAAGGCCTTACTAAGAAGCGTCTACGATTGGGTGACCCTGGGCCGCGACGCAAAGGGCGAAAGGGCCACGGGATGGGTCCGAACGCCGGTCGTCGGCCGGACCGTTCGCCGTTCGGGCTGGAGTTTCCCGACCCGAAATCCGATAGCCAGTGAAATCACGGACTCACCGCCCGCATAGAGGATTATCGATGACCGGCCGCAGTGTAATTTGGTCGGCCGCCCTCGCCGAGCCGGCCGGCCCGGCGACCGGGCCAGGGCCGTTCCCCGACGAATTCGCGCCCGCTTGGGCGCGCGATGACGACGAAGCCGATGTCGCCGAAGAGACGGATGACGACGACGATGAGGACGAAGACGAGGACGACGATTTCGACGACCTCGACGATGACGAAGACGATGATTTCGACGACGAATTCGACGACGATCTGGACGACGATGATCTCGACGACGATGACGATCTGGACGACGATGATCTCGACGACGATGACGATCTGGACGACGATGATCTTGATGACGAAGATGACGAAGAAGAGGAAGAGGGATTTGGTGGTGACGCCGAATAGCGGCGGGTTTGCCCCGGGACGGTCGCTGCTCTACCATTGGGGAGGCGACCGTCGGCCAGTGACTGGCCCGTCCGCCGCTTGACCCCGCGCGGACTGGATGCCGATGAATTCCGTCGCCCCGATCTCTTCGGCCAGTTCACCCACCCCGGCGGGCGGCTTGGCCCGTTGGGTCGGCCGAAACTGGGCCCGCCTGCACTACGGCCGACGCGTCGAACCCACCTGGCTCGAACTCAATCACCTTTCGCTTTCGATCGCCGACCTACCCGAGCCATTGTGCGGACTCACGGTCGCACACCTCACCGACTTCCACGGCGGCGAACATCTTCCGCCGCACTATCTCGCGGACGTCGTCGATCGAACCGCGGCCGCGCGGCCGGACCTGATCGCGCTCACCGGGGACTTCGTTCACAAGGGGTACCGACACGTCGACGAGGTGACACGCGAACTCGGTCGACTCGACGCTCCGCTCGGCGTCTTCGCGGTGCTCGGCAATCACGATTTCTCGGTCCGGAACGCGTTGGGCCTGCGACGCCATCGCGGCTTACACCGGGCCATCGCCGCTTCGCTGACCGACCAGGGCATCCGCGTCCTGCGGAACGAATCGGTCGTCGTGCAACGGCACGGCGCGAGCTTGCAGGTCGCGGGGATCGACGATCTCTGGAGCGGCGAATGCGACCCGACGGCCGCGCTGCGTGACCTGTGCCCGAACTCGCCGCGCCTCGTGCTCGCGCACAATCCGCTCACCGTCGAACGCGTCGACCCGCACCGTTGCGACCTGATGCTCAGCGGCCACACGCACGGCGGCCAGGTCAATTGGCCCGGCGTCGGCCGACTGTTCATGGGGAAGAAAGCCCGGCGGCTGCCCGCGGGCCTCTGCCACCACGGATCAACGCCCGTTTATGTGAACAAAGGCGTCGGCTACGGTTGGCGATTCCGCTTCGGCGTTCGCCCCGAAGTGGCGTTCCTGACGCTGCGGCGGAAGTGAGCGACGACTTGAGTGTCGATCAAATATCATGAAATTGTCTGGTTATGGTCGCGAGCGACGCGATGCCCAAAGAGCACAAGAGAAAAATGCTCGGCGTTCGACGCGGGGCAAGCATCAAGCGGGCCAAGCGCGCAAGCGCCGTGATGCGGGCGGAGAAAAAGGCGATCTGCGGCGGATTAAGCAACTCCGCAAGCGTCGACCGCCCGAGGGAGGATGATGGAATGGCCCAGAAACTGTTGAATGAATCGATCGACGATCTGATCGGTCGGGAAGCATGGTCCGAGGCGCGGGATCGGATCGAAATCGAATTGGCCGATGAACCGGACAACCACTGGCTTTTGACTCAATTGGCGGTCACGCTTTACGAGGAGGGCCTTTACAGGGAGGCCCTGCGGCCATTGTCGCGTTCATTACAAATCGTGCCGGACTGCCCGCTCACGCTTTGGAACCTCGCTGGCACACTCGACGCGCTGGGGGAATCGGTTGACGCGATCCGCATTTATCTCTGGATCCTGAATAACTCCAAGGGCCCGGAAGACGACCCGTGTTGGGAAAGCCTCGTGTGGACCGAATCCTTGCAGGTCGATTGCGTTTATCGGTTGGGCGAAAGCTTTGGGCGACTTGGCGACGCCCGTGCGGCGGAAGTGTGTTATCGGCGCTACATTGATCTCGGCCTTGCCGGCCTACGCGGGTCCTATTCGCTCGACGATGCATCGGACGCGATTCAAGATTTGCGGCCCACGAATGGCACGCGCAAGCTTTGGAGAGACGTGCGTCGAACGCTCGACTCCACGATCCGAGGATCGGCGATCCGCCCCGCGCCCGTCCGAAGCCGCAAGCCGCCGAAGATTGCACTCGATGCGTTGTTTGCCACATGACTCGGTCGGAGCCTGTTAAATGGCTCCGCTTTGCCCGCATTGCGGAACGAAGCTCCCCCGTCGTTCTGCGGAACCTGCGACCAGCCGATCGAAGGAGTTCGCGAATGGCCGAGATCACTTTATCTCAAAGGTGACGCGACTTGTCCCCAGGCCAAGGGGGTCAAGATGATTTGCCATATTTGCAACGACATCGGCGGCTGGGGCGCGGGATTCGTGCTGGCCATTTCCGAACGATGGTCAGAGCCAGAAGCCGAGTACCGGCGGTGGCACGCGACCGGCGAAGCGGGCGGGTTCGCACTTGGGTCCGTTCAGTTCGTGCAAGTCGAACAATACATTTGGGTCGCCAACATGATCGGCCAACGCGGCATCAACCGCGGAAGCTCTGGGCCGCCGATCCGTTATGACGCGGTGGCAAAGTGCCTGGCCCAAGTTGCTGCAAAGGCCATCGAGCTCGGCGCGTCGGTTCACATGCCACGGATCGGGTGCGGGCTCGCCGGCGGAAAATGGGCCGAGATTGAGCCGCTGATCGAAGAGCACCTCAACGGGATCGCGGTCAAAGTGTACGATTTCGAATGACGGCTTCGCGTTCGCAAGTCGCCGAAACTCGTTTCATTCCTTCGGATCGCGCACCGGCCCCGCGAACCACTCGACATCGTTCTCCTCCACGAGGCCGGGGGCCGGTTGTTTTTCGCCGGTGATCTGTTCGAGCGCCCAGCCGCAGGCGTTGTTGACCGGGTCGAGATGCGGCTTCTTGGCACCGTAGAACGTCCGGATCGTTCCGACCTGGTTGACGGCTTTCATTCGACCGAGCGACATGGCGCACATCTGCCGAACGCGATTGTCCTCGGTATCGAACGGATTCACCGCCGCAAGCCGTTGGGCCATGTAACCGGCCACGGCCGCGTTTGGGTTTCCTTCGTTCAAGTACCCCAGACCATACATGGACGCGGCCCGCGCTTCGCCGATGACTCTGGTTGGCATGCCGTTCACAACAAATTGAGCCATGGCCAGCAATGTCACAGCCGACGGTTGATACTTCGACTTGCCGAGGAACTGAATTAATTGCGAGAGTTGCTCGTCTTGTTCCTCCGGCTTGATGCCGTCCCGCGTGGCGGACTTGTTGATTTGGGCGTGTTGGCCCTTCACGAACTCCAGGATCGGGGCGAGCGTCTCCGGCACGGCGAGTTTGCGCAGGGCCCAGGCCGCCGCGATGACGGACTCCGGCCGGCGACCCGGCAGGAGCGCGAGCAACCGATCGGTCGCCGGCTTGTGGTCGAGTTGGGCGAGCAGAATCGCCGCTTGCTCCTGGCCGCGCCAGTCGTTGCCGCCGAGTTGGCGGGTGCCTTCGCGAATCGCGCCGGCCTGCCATTCCGCCTTGCCCGCCAGATCGAGCAACGCCTTCCGCGCTTGAGCGCGGACATCCGGGTGCCCGTCCACGAGCCGATCGCCGAGCCGCGTGACGTGCTTGTCCGAAGGCTGCCGATGCAGGACGGTCACGCCGTGTGCCCGCACGTTCGCGTCCGCGCTCGACAACACCGAATCGAGCAATGGGACGACGTACTTTGAGTCGAGTTCGATCAATCGAGCGAGGGCCGGTGCCGCGACCGCCGGTTCGACGTCAATCCCGAGTTTCGCCAAAACAGCAACCGTCGCATCGCCCGAGTGTTTCGCCAGGATCAGCGCGGCCACGAGTCGATCGACGTGGCTCTTCGAGGCAGCGAGTTTCTCGGCGTCCGCTTCGGAGCCCGTGTTTTTTAAAGTCGCGAGGGCGCGTGCGGCTTCGACGCGGACAGTCGCGGATGTGCCGGCATCGATCGCCAACTCGCGCAATCGGGGGGCCGCCTTGTCTTCCTTCAACGTGGCCAGCGCCTGAATGGCGAGAACGAAACTGCGTCGATGTGGTGGCGGCTCGGCGAGGCGCGCGAGCCACGCGGTTCGGGCCGGAGCGTAGTCCCAGCGTGCGAGGGCCGGCTCGATCACCTCCCGGAGTTCCGGGTCGTTCACGTCGAGGGCCTTGAACAAGTTCGGCGCGGCCGACTTGGCGTCGAGCGCGACCAAAGCTTGGGCGGCCGTCAAGCGAACGGTCGCATGTCGATCCGCCGGCTCGAGTTCGCGGAGGAGGGGGGGCACAAACGACTCGAGGCCGGCCATTCCCTTGCGCTTGGCCGTCGCGACGGCGGCCGCCGCCTTGCACCGCGAATCGGCGTCCGGTCGGTTGAGGTATTGCAGCCAGAGGCCGGGGAGTTCCGACGGGAAGACGCGAAGTTGCTTTGCGGCGGG
>JANLUE010000215.1:0-4515 GCA_031363325.1 Gemmataceae bacterium | reverse complement strand
CGACCGTGGCCCGAGTGGACTCGGACGCGACGCCGGTCACGATCGCCAGTTCGCCGCGCGCGCCGATCGCCATCCCGAACCACGAGATCATCGAGGAACTCGGTCGCGGCGGGATGGGGGTCGTTTACAAAGCTCACGACGCCCGGCTCGATCGCATCGTCGCCTTGAAGATGATCCTGGCGGGGGCGCACGCCGATCAGGATCAGCGGTCGCGGTTCATTCAAGAAGCCCGTGCGGCGGCGCAGCTTCAGCACGCGAACATCGTCCAGGTCTTCGAGGTCGGCGAACACGAGGGCTTGCCATACTTCTCGATGGAGTACGTGCCCGGCGGGTCGCTGGCCGATCTCCTGGCCGCGGGCCCGATCGCGCCGGACGAATCGGCCCGGCTTGCGGAGCAAGTGGCGCGCGGGGCCGGTTTCGCACATCGTTATGGGCTCGTTCATCGCGACCTGAAGCCGGGCAACATTCTGCTGAGTTCCGACTCCGGGCCGCGCTCGGGCGAACCGTTCCGTGCCGTCCAGACGGCTCTCGTTCCAAAGATCGCCGACTTCGGTTTGGCCAAACGCGTTGGCGAGGAGGCCGAGGGGGGGCTCACGCGAACCGGGGCCGTTCTCGGTACGCCGAACTTCATGGCCCCGGAGCAGGCCCGCGGCGACACCAAGGCGATCGGCCCGTCGGCCGACGTGTGGGCGCTCGGGGCGGTGCTCTACCAGATGCTCACGGGCCGACCGCCGTTCCAGGCGGCGAGCCCGACCGAGACGACGCGTCTCGTCCTCGAAGCGGACCCGGTCCCGCCGACGCAACTGAATCCGCAATTGCCCACGGACCTCGAAGACATCTGCCTGACGTGCCTGCAACGCGACCCGGCCCGGCGCTACGCGAACGGCGACGCGCTCGCCGCCGATCTCCGGCGCTGGTTGAGCGGCGAACCCGTCCTGGCTCGGCCCGCCGACGCTGGCGATCGGGCGCGGCGCTTCGCCCGCAGAAACGCGCCGGAGACGCGGCGACGCCTGGATGAATTGGCCCGACTCCTTCGCGAGGCCGACCACGGTGCGGTGCTGGTCGCGCCGAATGTGCTCGAGCGCGTCGTTCAGGACATCACGGGCGGGTCGTGGCTCGTCTGGCGCGTGCCGCACGCGCATTGCTTCCCGGTCGATCGTTCGACGTTGTTCCGCGTTGTCGAACAGGAAGAATTGCACCTGCCTCCCGATCACGGGCTGCCGGAGAAGGTACTACTACTTGCCCGGCCGACGGCCGAGGATCTGGCAGGCCCACGACCGGCCTTGCTGACCAAGTACTGGCGACTGCTGTACCACGCGGCGATCCATCGCGACCTGGAGGCGAAGTTCGCGGCGAACCCGGCGATCGTGGCCGAGCGAATCGCCACCCTCGGGCCGGCGGCGATTGAAGAGGCGAAGATCGTCCTCGATCAGGACTCGTTGTTGCCGCCGAACGCCGACGCGAAGGGAACGTATGTCGAGTTCGTGGCCACCTACCTCGAGCTGAAATACTTCGCCGCACCATTGATCCCCGTTTATTTCCCGAGCTTGCCGACGACCGCCGACGTCGATTCGCTGATCGCCAAGGACATCGACGGCCTCGCCCTGTTCCGCTCGACTCGGCCGGCGAACGCGAACGACCCCGAGCCGGTGACGGACGACCAGTCGGATGAATCGGACGACTTCTATCGCCGGCTCGATCGCGGTGCCCGCCGCGCCGCGGGTGAAGGCGATGCCGTGGCCGCCGCGATTGTCTACACACGGGCGGCCCGCGTCGCGCCGCATCATCTGACCGCCCCCGCGTTGGCGGCCGCCCGGCAACACATCTACGGCCTCGTGGCTCGCTTACAGGCGGCGCTCGGCTTGTCGAAGCGTGAGGCCGACGCCTGGCGCGATGTGCTGCCCGCGTTGCTCGACAAGGCCGACCAGGGTTCGCAGCCCGTCGAGGCGGGGGTGTTGTTCGACTTGCAACGCGCCTGCCGCGACAACGAACAAACGACTTACACGCTCGACGTGCTCGAATGGGTCCTGTCCGCCGGCCGCAAGCCGATTCGTCGGCCGCTCGCGGGCCGACGGTTCGTGCAGGTGCCGGCTCACTTCCGCGCCGCCGCCCGCAAGCTCACTGCGGCTCGGCTGACCGACTCCGTTCGCAAGAACCTCGCCGGCCTTCTGCAAGATGCGATCGCCCGCAGCGAAGACCAACTTCGCAAACGCTTCCGGCCCGTCTTGTCGGACGCCTTGCTCGACGCGGGGCTGAAGCCAACGACGCCGGTTGAGCGGGCCGACTTGCAGAAGACCGTGGAGGAGTTGCTCGATCGAATCTCCGCGTCCGGGTTCCTGACCTTCGCCGATGTCCGCGACGCGATCGCCCGCGGGCAGTTGAAGATGGCCGACCTCGGCGGGGCCCAGGAATATGTGCGTGGCGACCCACTCCTTCGGCTCGACTCTCGGCTCGCCAGTTTGCTCGATGGCGTCTATCGTCGAGGGAGCTTTTACGTTCGCTGGCTCGAACGTTCGACATCCCTGCTATTCGGCACGACCACGGGCCGGCAGATCACCCGCGATGTGCTGTTGCCTTTCGGCGGTGCGTTCCTGACGGCCGAGTTCTTCTGGCTGCTGAAGTACGAACGCCAGGGGCCGGCCGCCGAAAACAACGCGGACGTCAAGGGGATTGCGGACCAGACGCTGAAGGCCATCGAGCAACCGGCTCTCCCCGACGTGGCCCCTGTCGCGAAAGCGACCGAGCCACTCGCGTCGGCGGGCCAATCGCTGCGCGAATCGATCGAGGCGACCGACCTCTCGTTCTTCGGCGGCTGGAATGGCCAATTGTGGTTCCATCTCAGTTGGCTGGCGCTCGGGCTCGTATTGCTGGCGTTCGTGCGCTCGGCGTCGGTACGGGCGGCGTTCCGCGAAGTGGGCCGATTAATTTGGCTCGGCGTGCGTGGCCTCGTCTGGGACTTGCCTTTGCGACTTTGGGAGAATTCCTGGGTCCGCGCCGTGCTCACGAGTTGGCCGTTACAGGCGACGGTGGACTTCCTGCTAAAGCCGGGCCTCCTGACAACGCTCATCTTGCTCGCGTTCCCGGCGCTCTGGTTCTACGGCTGGGGCGCGCGCATCGGCATCTTCGTCGCCGCGTTGCTCATCGTGAACTCGCGGGTAGGTCGAGCCGTCGAAACACTCCTCCTTCGCACGGCGACCGAGATCACCGGAATCGGCAAGGCGTTCCCGCACGTGTTGCGCTGGATCCACAACCTGTTCCGCCGTTGGTTGGCGGCCCTCGAATGGATGCTGGCCCGGGGCGAAGACTGGTTGCGACTGCGCGGCGAAGGCGGGAGCGTCGCGGTCGCCGTTCGCGCGGTCGGCGGGCTCGTCTGGGCGCCAATCGCGTTCCTGGTTCGCTTCTACGTAGTCGTGCTGATCGAGCCAATGGTGAACCCGTTGAAGCTGCCACTCTCGATCCTGTTCGCGAAGTTCGTCTACCCGGTACTCGCGATCCTCGGCCTGTTCACGCTCGACCCGATCGGCTCGCCGCTCGTCGATCATCTGGCGCCGATCATCTCGTACCCAGTCGCCTGGTTGTTCGTGATCGGCACCTTTTACTTGCTTCCGGACGCGGTCACGTTCCTGTTCTGGGAGATGCGGGAAAATTGGCGGCTCTATCGGGCGAATCGGCCGTCCGCCGTCCGGGCCTCCGCTGTTGGCCCGCACGGCGAATCGATCGGCAGCTTGCTTCGACCCGGTTTCCATTCCGGCACGATCCCTCGGCTTTATGCTCGACTTCGCGCCGCCGCGCGCGAGGCCGCGACGACCGGGATCTGGCGCAGCGTTCGCGCCCATCGCCAGGCCTTGCGCGAAGTGGAAGACGCGGTTCGCCAGTTCGTCGAACGCGACCTGATCAATTCGCTGAACCTGAGCCCCGGCTGGTCGGATCGGCAACTGACGGCTGGCAAAGTGGAACTCGGGCTAACGCGAATTCGCGTCGATGTGCGGATCGCCAGCTCCGAGGTCCCGGCCGTCCTCGAATGGGAACTGCTGTCGGGCTGGCTCGTCGCCGCGTGGGCCTCGCCCGGCTGGGTGAACGACCTCTCGCCCGACCTGTTCCAGTCGCTCGCGAACGCGGTCGCCTACTTGCACCAACGGGCCGGTGCCGATTTGGTTCGCGAACAGGTGCGGGCCGGCCTCACCGAAGTCGCGGCCGACCAGTACGACGTGACGGAGGCCGGCCTGCTCGTGTGGTATGGCCCACGCGATGGCACGCCGCTCCTCTACGATTTG
The DNA here is from genome assembly GCA_031363325.1 of Gemmataceae bacterium. Lineage (GTDB taxonomy): Bacteria > Planctomycetota > Planctomycetia > Gemmatales > Gemmataceae > SIAJ01. Next base: position 241 of record JANLUE010000215.1, on the reverse strand, counting down.
CGAAGTAGTGGCCCGACCTTGCATCCACGCACGCCGGACAACCTGCACCCGGCGCTCGGCCCGGACCTCGACGCCGACCACATCGTCTTTCGCCGCACGCGCCTGACCTGGATCGATCGCGTGCAAACGTCCGCGACGCGACCCGCCGGCGAGCCGGAGCCCGCCTACGGCCCGCCGCGATTCGCGCGGGCGTTGCTCCCGGTCGCGGCATGATCGAACGTGGCCGACTGGCACCGTCGCC
>JANLUE010000955.1:0-8154 GCA_031363325.1 Gemmataceae bacterium | reverse complement strand
CCGCGGCGGAGCAAACCGTCAAACTAACACCCGATGAGCAACTGGCCCTTTGGACGGCTCTCAACGAACCGGTCCGGTAGACTCCAGCGCAGATTGAACTCGGAAAGATCATGCGGGGCGAACTGTGATCGACGTTCGCTTTCCGACTGGCTTTCAGCTCGAACGCCTCGAGCGGCGACATGCTCGAAAGAAGTTCTCGTCTGGACAGTCGCAGGTGGACGATTGGCTTGCGACAAAGGCACTTCAGCATCAGGAAAAGCACTTGTCCGCAACGCGCGTGTTGATTGGCGACTCGAACTCGATCGTTGGTTATTTCACGCTCACCACGACACAAATTGAGTTTGGCGATCTCCCAGCGGAATTCACCAAGAAGCTGCCGCGCCGCGCGTTGCCGGCGGCGGTCCTCGCTTGGCTTGGTGTCGCAACGCCCTTTCAAGGTCAAGGCCTTGGGCGTCGGCTTCTGTCCCAGGCCCTTCGCGATTGCTACTTGGCTGGTCAGACCTTCGCGTTCGTCGCCATCCTGGTCGATTGCATTGATGATGCCGCGAAGGCATTTTATCAGCAATTCGATTTCAGCGAATTACCTGGCCATCCCTATCGATTGTTCCTGAGCGCCGGCCTCCTTGAACGACTGATTCTTTCCGACGGCAGCTAAGATTCAGATTGGCCGACGAGAAGTTCATGGAGATGATTCCGTTGGCGTCTGGAACAGTCGAGCGGTGCCTCTTGCGTTGGCTGCCCATCGAACCTCTGAGCGTCAGGCCGCTTTGCCCTTAACCGGCGTCGCCGGGCCGAAGCTGGCCCAGAATTGCAACGGCACCATGCCCAACATGGCGATCAGTCCTTGTGAGATCCAGAACAGCATGCACCCCTGGGCGAGGCGATTGTCAAAGCCGTAGGCGTGCAGGCCGATGCCGAGTTGGTTGGTGCCGAACCACGACCAGGCCGTCACCATGTTGCCAAGCACGGCGAGGACCGCCAAGCCGCGGGCCTTGATCAAACCACCCCAGCGAGCGTGTAGGATCAGCGAGTTCCAGATCACGATCAGAACGGCGCCGTTCTCCTTCGGGTCCCAGCCCCAGAATCGACCCCACGATTGGTCGGCCCAGATGCCGCCGAGGACGGTTCCCGTGAAACTCAAAAGGGTCGCGAAGCACAGTACGCCGTACATCATGCCGCCGATCTTCTTGCCCATCTCGCCGCGCAAGCTCTGCGTGAACATGCCCCGCACGATATAGACGATCGCGATCAATCCCGCGACGAACGTCGCCACGTAACCGAGTGTTACGATCGTGACATGTGTGGCGAGCCACAAGTTGGTGTCGAGCACCGCCTGGAGCATCTCGAGCGTGTCGCCGGACTCGGACAGGAAGCGAGCGATGAGCATCGTGATGAAACCAATCAATCCGGCGACGAAGCTGCCGACGCCGACTCGATAGATGCCTTCGACCGTTAGACAGAGTGCGAGCCCGCCCCAGCCAATGAAGATCGCGGACGAATAGAGGTTGGTTACCGGGGGCCGATTGCCGATGTACATTCGCGTCGCGAGTGCGGCCGTGTGGACAACGAGCGTGATGCAACCGAGCAAGAGCGCGGCCCTGTTGAGCGGCTTCTCCCAGACGAGCCACGACAACGCGGCCAGGACGGCCACACCGATGTATAAAGCGGCACATTGAAGGAACGGGTCGAACGCGTTCATCCGCGCTTCGGCCCGCACACCGGATTGCTTTGACGCCGGCACCCCCGCCGAGACCAGCTCCGAGTACTTCTGGACGGCCGCGTCGAACGATGTCGCGTCCGCACCGCGATAGGCGGCGAAGATTCGCTCCATCTGGGCGGCGGCCGGATAGGTCTCCGGCAATGTGTCGTACATCTTGTCGCGGACGAGAAGCATCGCCCGCTGTCGAATTTCGGCCGAGCGAATCCGCAAGAACAGTTCCTGCTTCTCCGCGTCCGGCATTCGTTCAAATTCCGCAAGATTGAGCCCGAACTTCTGCGCGAGCCCCAGAATGAAGCCCTTCGGGTCTTTCGCCAGTTCGGTCGCGACTTGTTGGGCCGCAACGTCGGAGGCATCCGGCAACAACTTGTTGGCCGACGCTTCGATGATGTCCGAAAAGGCCGTCCATTTGCCATTGGGATCTTCAATGGGCAACATTCCGGGAATGACCCGATACTTCAAGTCGCGATACAGCTTGTAGTGTTGCGCCAGTTCGAGAATCTTCACGTCGTAGAGGGTGCGTTGTTCCTTCTCCTTGCGACTCGCCTGGTCCGCCTTGGACACGATGTACTTTTCGGACGGCGACACCTCGTCCCAGGAATAGCGGTAGGAACCCGGCCGGCGATCGAGCCGGAGTTCATTGAGAATCTGCGGGTGCTCAATCCGGAAGATGCGATACTTGTCGGCTTTCTCAGCCTGCGCCCAGACGTCGAGGAGCCATTCCGTCGCCTTATGGGTCACTTCGGTTTTGTCGGACAGAACTTCGACATACTCCTGTTTGCCGCTGATCACCATCAAGGAATTGCGCGCGACGCTATCGATCGGTTGCAGTCGGCCGCCGTGCTGGACGGGCAGTTGGCCGAACGCATAGAGATCGAGCCCGTTCACCTTCACGGAGGTCGAGCCGAAGAATTTGCCGACGAGCATCGTCGCCGCCAGGATTGCGATCCCGAGCGGCAAGTACTTTTGAAGCGTGTTCACCGGGCACCTCCCCGTCGAAGGAACGTCTGCAACTTGAGCAGGAAGTGAAAGGCCATGCCGGCCGCCACCAGGATGCAAGCGAGATAGGGTGCCTGCCAGGCAGGATTCTCCACGACTTGCAAGATCGTCGTCTTGACCCCGTCTTCGTCCGTGTTCAACCCCGACTGATAGTAGGTCTCTTCACGGTAATAGTGCGGATGGTTCATCCAGATTCGGACGGGGCCTGATTCGCCGCGTTCGTCATCGTAAATCATCACGGTGCTGGCATAGTCTTTCGGCGTGTTCGTGCCGGCATAAACGTCGTGAGTCGCCTCGATCAAATGGACCGAGTAGGGTCGATACGATCGCTTGAAGCGAAAAGTCACTTCATAGTCGATCTTGTCGACGTTCACTTTCTGCATCCGCGTTTCAGAGGCCGTCAGGAACAAGTACGTGCCGAGCGGTTTCCCGTCTTTCGTTTGAAACGTGAGGCTAACGGCCGGGTAGTCGATTCGGCCATCGCTGTCGGTCCCCTTCGACTTGTCGCGTGCCTCAATGCCGCGCCGGGCGTTGATGCCCACGTCCGCAAGCGGCGTCTCGCCGGGCTTCAATTGCCGGGACCGCGCGTTCACAAAATAGGTGCCGCGTTGAATGCCAAAGGGCAGGTCGGGGTGCGAAATCCATTCCCCTTCCTTGGCGCCCGTGATCAGGTGACCTGGAACCGAGATCACGGTGTCGTGGGCCGCGTTCGTCGGATCGATCACAACCAGTTCGTGTTCATGGAGGTAGAATACGTATCGAGCCGATTCGCCTTCGCGGATCGACATGCGTGATTCGACGGCGAATTGGCCCGTCAGAAACTCGCCGGCCAGCAGTACGATCACGCCCGCGTGGAGCATGATGATCCCGCTTCGCTTCCAGGTGAGCTTGAACCGTACGATGTGGGCGGCGAGCAAATTGAGAAACATCGCCCAGCCAATCAGATAGCCGCCGGGAAACGGCATTCCGCCGGCAAGGTCGCCCTTGATTTCTGGGTCGACAAACACTTTGCAGAAATCACTGATTAAACGAAAGTCGATCCAGGTGAGCCAGGACCTGAAATAGTCCTTCATCACTGTTTCGATGCTGGCATGTTGTTGAGCCAACGTGCCAAAGAACACGAGAATCATCGCAAGCGCAAAGAGGACAACGGTCACGCGCAACGACGCGACGACGCGAAGCGCCTGATAGACCGGGTTCGGTCCGGGCGGCGCGAGTTTGGGCGGCGAATCGCCAACGTAATCGTGCGGTGCGCTCATCGCGGCTCCTTCGCCAAACTAGATTCATCGGGCGAAAGGCGTCGCTACTTTGCGAACGGCGGAACCATGCCGGCACCGGGCTTGGGCCCGGGGCCGCTCACGTCCACGATCCAGACCTTACGGCCATCAATCGTTCGCGGTGGATAGACGGTCGCGATCTCCGATTCCTTGATTCCGTCAACGCCGGCCTGTTGCACCCGCCAGCGATTGATGTTCTCGAGAAGAACCCCGCCGATCTGAGAGATCGCCAGGTCCACGATCGTTTCCGATTTCTTCATCCGAAACGTCGCGAGTCGGGGGATGCCCGTTCGAACTTCGACGCTCTTCCACCCCGCCGGGACCGTCCACTTCATCGGCCCGTCCTTGGGAAACTTCAACGAGGCGACGAAGGCATCGAACTCCGGCTTGTGTCGGGCAAGAGCTTTCGGCGGGTAGAAGCCACCCGAATTGGCGGGCTGAAACTTGAGGAAGTTCCACTGGTCCGGCGAGTCGCCTTCGACAATCGCGCCGAGGACGCGCACCGAATCGTCACCGGGCCCAGGCTCGTCCGAAATCAGATCGAGGTCGATTGGGTCCTTCGGGGCCGTGTACTTCGATACGCCTTCCGGTGGCCGACAACCGCTCGTCAGGACCGCGGCGAAAACAGCGACAATCGCCAACCGGTGGCTGGCGAGACGAGAGGCACCTGGCTTCCGAAACGGCATTCAAGGACTCGCGGGATCCGGCCGGGCGATCGGCCAGTGAGAGGCGGGACTCGACCGACGGAACACTACCTTCATGTTAAGCGGCTCAACCGACAGGTCAAGTCGGGTCCGACGACCATCCTGCGCAACAAGCTGATGGATCGCGCGAGTCGTCGCGACTCGTCGGCGTTGCGGCGAGTTCGCCTTGACCGACGGGGCACCCACGGGTATCCGCCTGAGACGACGCTTGGAATTTGGGGAGGCTGGGCCGTGTGGAAACGCTTGCTTGCTTCGGCCGCCTTGGCGGTTGTCGTACTCGGGTCGGGCTCCGGGTGCCGCTTGCTCTGCGATCGATACTGCGATCGCCGGGATCGAGATTGCGATCACTACGACCGACGCCGAGATCGCTGCGACGATCGCGCCGCGCCCGCGCCTCGACCCTACGACGATTGCCGATAGGGCGAAGCCGTATACACCCGGTGAATGACCCCGGGAGTCGACCATGCGCGCTTGGACCATCGCGGATTCGTTCGGCCTCGACCAACTTCGCCTTGGCGAGCGCCCCGACGTTGAGCCCGGTCCCGGGCAGGTACTCATCGCGGTGCGGGCCGTCTCGCTGAACTATCGCGACCTGTTGATGGTGAAGGGTCTGTACAACCCCAAGTTGGCGATGCCGCGCATCCCGGGTTCGGACGCGGCCGGCGAAGTTCTGGCGATTGGGCCGGGCATCACGCGAGTCGTGGTCGGCGATCGGGTGTGCGGTACGTTCATGCAGAACTGGTCCGGCGGGCCAATCTCGGACCTCGCCGCCAGGTCGGCCCTCGGTGGCGAGATCGATGGCGTCCTCGCCGAGCGCGTGGTCCTGTCCGAAGAAGGCCTCGTTCGGTTTCCCAAGCACCTGACCTTTGAAGAGGCGGCGACCCTGCCCTGTGCCGCCGTGACCGCCTGGAACGCGCTCGCCGAGGGTGGCTTGCGGGCGGGCGAAACGGTGCTGCTCCAGGGAACGGGCGGCGTCTCGACGTTCGCGCTTCAGATTGTGCAATTGTTCGGCGCGCGGGCACTCATCACATCGGGTAGTGACGAGAAACTGGCACGCGCGCTTCAAGTCGGGGCGGCCGCCGGAATCAACTACAGAACGAACCCGGACTGGGACAAATGGGCGCGTGCTGAAACCGGCGGCCAGGGGGTCGATCACGTCGTGGAGGTTGGCGGTGCCGGAACGCTTGAGCGTTCGTCGAAGGCCGTCCGCACGGGCGGCCACATCGCACTGATTGGCGTACTGGCCGGCGTCGGCTCCGTGAACCCGATTCATGTTCTGATGCGGTCGCTCACGGTGCGTGGCATCTTCGTCGGCTCGCGGGCGATGTTCGAGTCGATGAATCGGGCGTTCGCGATGCACGCCGTTAAACCGGTCCTCGACTTCACTTTTCGATTCGAGGAATTGCCCCAGGCCCTCGGCTACCTCGAATCGGGCCAACATTTCGGGAAAGTCGTCGTGAAGGTGTAGGATCCATGAACTCGGATTGCATGGAGGGCGGCGCGCACTATTTTGACCCGGAAACTGGTCTCGGCACGGGCGTAGGCGAGTTCCTTTCGCCATCCCGCCCATCCATCGGCAAGTTCCACACGAGTGTCTGGCTCACCAGCCTGCTGCTTTACCATTGATGCGTCGGTCGGCGGCGCCGTGGAGCTTGCCCGTTTTCGGGTCGACCCAAATCGAATGGGCGTCCCCCTGGTAGTTGCCCGGTTTCTCGACGCGCACCGAGTGGCCGAGCGCCCGCAGGCCCCTGGCCGAGTCGGTCGCGCCAGGTTCGAGGTCGATCCGGTCCGGAAACCATTGCTGGTGCTGTCGCGGGAAGTCGACGGCCGCCTGCACGTCCATGCCGAAGTCCACGACGTTCGTAACAACGCATAAGACTGTGTTGATGATCGTGCGGCCACCGGGACTGCCCGTGACCAGCACGACTTTGCCATCATTCGCCAGGATCGTCGGGGATTGCGAGCTCAACATTCGCTTGCCGGGCGCGACCAGATTCGGTTCCGTGCCGATTCGGCCTTTCGCCGTGGTTACACCGGGCCGCGTGTTGAAGTCGCCCATTTCGTTGTTCAAAATGTACCCCGCCCCACGAACCACAACGCGCGAGCCGTAGTTGTCTTCGAGCGTGTACGTGTTCGAGACGGCCATGCCTTGGCCGTCGACAATCGAGAAGTGTGTGGTGTTCTCGCTCTCGACGGTCAGGGGAATGTCGGCGGCCAACTCGGCGCTCGGGGTCGCCTTGGCCGGGTCGATGCCGGCGGCCAACTTGCGGGCATGGTCCTTCGATGTGAGGAACGCGGGTACCTTGACGAAGTCCGGATCGCCAACGTAACGAGCCCGGTCGGCGAATGCCCGTCGCGACGCTTCGGCCAGCAGATGCCGGGCTTGCACGGAGCCGGCCCCGAGCGACTTCAGGTCGGACAGTTCCAGAATGTTCAGGGCTTCGACGACCGCGATGCCCCCGGAGCTCGGTGGCGGCGCGCCGTACACATCGAAGCCGCGATACGTACCGTGGATCGGCTTCCGTTCCCGGGCGCGATACGCCTTCAAGTCATCGGCCGCGATGTACCCGTTGCCGGCCTTCATCTCGGCAATCAGCAACTCGGCCAGCTCGCCCGAATAGAACGCGTCGGCCCCGCGCTCGGCGATCAGCTTCAACGTTCGAGCCAGATCTTTCTGAACCAGGCGATCGCCGACGGACCATTGCTTCTTGCCCACGGGGCCGAAGCGGACTCGAAACTCTGCGTTCCCGCCCGATTTCTTGAGGATGTCGTTCAACGAACCAACCGTCGCGGCATCGAGCGCAAAGCCGTTCTCGGCCAGCTCGACGGCGGGCATCACCAATTCTTTCCAGGACAACTTGCCGAACTTTTTGTGGGCGAGTTCGAAGCCGCGAACCGTACCTGGCACGCCGCTCGCCTTCTGGTCGTACCAGTCGTTTGTCGTCGCGAAGGTGTCGCGGTTCACGCGCGCCGGGGCCGTTTCGCGATAGTCGAAGACGATCGGCTCGCCGGTGGCCGGGTGCACGAGCATGAATCCACCTCCGCCGATGTTGCCAGCGGCCGGATAAGTGACCGCCATCGCGAATCCGACCGCAATCGCCGAATCGACGGCCGTGCCGCCGCGTTTCAGAACGGCGACACCGATCTCGGCCGCTTCCGGCGAAACACAAACGACCATGCCTTTCGAAGCAACGTCCGCCGGGGGTCGTTCCTCTCCCCGGACCGGCAAAGTTAACGCGATCAGCAAGGTCACGAGGCCGGCGAGGCGCGGCATATCTTTCCCCTCTTGCGCGACCGGATTGGCTTGGTCCGGGTTCGCGTTGAATTCGGGCCGGTCGGGCCGTCGATGATTCTCATACACCTCCGGCCGCGCGAGCGGAACGCCAGCCGGCTTCGAAAGGATTCGACATGTACCCGACCCGTGTTCGCCCGTCGCTCGTCGCGCTCGAAGGCCGGG